>CAYULH010000027.1:0-49601 GCA_964445645.1 uncultured Aureispira sp.
CTATCCACAATACACTTAAATGCAGATGCATCAAACAATCCCCAAGCTCTTAAAATCTTGGAACCAAGCTCGCTGTGCGCCACCCTGCAACCAATCACGCAAGATGGTGGCATAGATTTGACGAAAATCTATTTCAAAGCTCAAATCCCCCTTATCCAATTGCTCCAAATTGGGACCATTGTTATAAAAACCTTGTTTTTTGAGCTTGCCGCCCATGAGATACACATTGTTGGCTGCGCCGTGGTCTGTTCCTCTGCTGCCGTTTTCGGCCACTCTCCTACCAAATTCCGAAAAGGTCAAAATAAGCGTATTATCCCACAAACCTTGTGCTTTCAGGTCTTTGACAAAGGCCGTGATGGCATTGCTGTAGTTCTTGAAAAGGCGTTCTTGTTGCGGTGCTTGATTCACGTGGGTATCAAAACCGCCCATATCGGCATAATAGATTTGCGTATCACTTCCGCCTGCCATCAAACTGGCAATTTGCTGCAAAGAGCCGCCTAAGCCCCCCTTGGGATAATCGCCAATTGTTCCTTTTTTGTTACTTTTTTCTTGTAGATAATCGGCCGATTGGAGCGTTTGCCCAAGCGTTTTGTACAAATAAGATACGGTTTCTTCCTCGTGTTCATGTTGGTGGTTGGCAATAGCACGCAACAAGGGGCTTTTGGTATTGTTGCGTAATTGGCGCAAGTTGTTGGTGGCAAAACCACGAGCTTTTTTTCCTTTGAGGGCAAGACTCAGCGTGTCACTCAATTCTAGGGCATGGTGTGGGCTGCTTTGTTGCTGATCTAGGTAGCGTCCGAGCCATCCTGTTGATAAAAACTCTTCGGCCTTGCTGCCTGTTTGCCAAATATCCATAGAGCGGAAATGGGAACGATCGGGGTTGGGATAACCCACATTATTAATAACAGCCAAATCGCCTTGGTTGTACATATTTCGCAACACCTTCAGTTCTGGATGAAAGCCCAAGGTATCGTTGGCACGCAATACCGCACTAGCTGGAATGCCTATAGTGGGTCTATTTTTATAATACAAATCATTGGTAAAAGGCACTACCGCATTCAGGCCATCGTTGCCGCCTGACCATTGGATAACAACCAATTTGCGTTCGCTTGCAGCTATTTTTTGGGGAGCAGAGAACGCCTGTAGGAATTGAGGGATCCAAAGGGTTCCGGCAGTGGCTAAGGTACTATTTTGGACAAATTTTCTGCGTGATATTTTTTTCATAATCGTTGGATTTTCTGAATTTTCATGGATTTTTTTTAACACAATTGGTACTCTGGCAAACTCATTAATACCATTACTCTGGTTCTGAGGCGGTCTTCCGCTCTACTCTTGATCCATCGCTCCCACTCTTCGGGCAATCCATTGATTGGGATGGCTAACAAGTAGTTGGTAATTTCCTCGATTTGTTGAGGCTCTTTCATGCCGCTAAATGCTCGTTCTACAGCAGCAATATCATTGCTAATATTAAGCCCATTCATACGGCCTCCTTGTTTGCGCTCTGGCTGGTCGGGCAGGCGGAGATTGAGTTCTTTTTGTTTGAGTAAGAAGGCTGCCAAATTGAGTCGTAACAATAAAGTAGCATTATCAATCCAAGCTTTGCCACTGGTCCAGCCTGCTACGTTGGGGGGCTGAAACAACACCTGCCCCAATGCTCGTTGTGGCAAGATAATAGCCTTGGGGTCATCAAATTTTACATGCAGGGTTTTGGATAGGCCAACCAGTAGTTCAATGGGCGATTTTATTCTATTGCCTACGTTTTCGGGCGCATAAAACCATTCACTATCCAGCAGATGGCGCATAGCCATTCCTATATTATAATTATTCTCATAAAGCTTATCCGCCAACTCCTCTATGGCTTGCTCATTGGGAATTTCATTAACAAAATATTGGTATAATTTGGTTGCTAAGAATTGGGCGCATTGGCGTTGTTCTAAGATAAAATCAATAATATCTTCTCCATCCCAATTGCCCGTGCGCCCCATAAAGGTTTTGCTCCCATTGTCATGCTGTCGGGCATTAAAATCAAATGCGCCTGTAAAACGATTGGTAAACCAACCTGTAAACGCTCTTGCAGCCGCCTTAATATCTTGCTCAGTATAATTACCTCTGCCCAAGGTAAATAACTCCATGAGTTCTCGTGCATAGTTCTCATTGGGTTTGTTCTTGCGATTTTGTTGGTTGTTGAGATACAAAATCATAGCAGCATCCTTAGAAATAGCCACCAACAAATCCCTAAAATTACCCAAGGCATATTTTCGCAATACTTGCAATTGTTTGTAAGCAAAATCCACTCGATTGGGTTCACAAGCAAAGTGTCCATGCCAAAACAAGGTCATTTTTTCCATCAAAGCCTGATCTTGCTCGGCTATCATTTGGCGCATCCAATTGAGATTGAGCTTGGGGAGCAATTGCCTCAAATCCTTGGTGGCTTGTATTCGCTCCTTCTTGCCCATACTCTTGAACTGACTAGGGCTAGGAATACTGTAATTGGGACAAACCACCTTTTGGGGTGTTTTTTTTGCGCCTTCAAATAAATTATTAATCACCTTGCTCAATGGCTGACGACGTAGACGCTGGTAATCTTCGGGAGACAAACCAAATCCTACTCGGCTGTATACATGCTTGATTTTTTCTTCGGTGGTCATCTTTTTTGGCTTATTGATTTTGAAACGACAAGGCGTAATGTACTTCTTATCTTTGGTTTATCATGAGAATGTTGGAAAAGTTGATTGTTAGATGTTTTTCAGAGCAAAAAGTTTAATGAACAGCATTTTTTTATTGATATTGAAGCTTGTTACATGCTATAATTTAGAATCACCTCCATTACAGTAGTGACAATACACCACTACTACCAATTATTATAACATTACTATGCCAAACACACCATTTGACCCCAGTGGTTATGCCCTTAAAAATGGTAATTTTATTGGTTTGCCCTATCAAGAGCCAACCGCACAAGTCATTTTGCTACCTATTCCTTGGGAGGCTACCGTTTCGAGTTCGGCAGGTACAGCCCAAGGCCCCGAAACTATTCGGGAAGCCTCCTATCAACTGGACTTGCTTGATTGGGATATTGACAAGGCATGGGAAACACGTATCTATATGCCCCCTACTTCTATTGAAGTACACCAATGGAGTGAGGAGGCTAGAGCATTGGCTCTCAAGCACATTACAGCCTTGGAAGAAGGGAGCAATCCAGACCCTAGCTGGTCCAGTCTGGTCAATCAGTATTCTCAACAACTCAATGATTGGGTATATGCTAAAACTAGGACTTATCTAAAAAAACAACAAATTGTAGGGCTAATTGGGGGCGAACACAGCATCCCTTTTGGTTACTTAAAGGCATTGGCAGAGCAATATGAGGACTTTGGCATCTTGCAAATAGATGCCCATGCAGATTTGAGGGTGGCTTATGAAGGATTGGAATATTCGCACGCTTCTATTTTTTATCAGGCACTAGAAAACATCCCTGCTATTGGGCAATTGACGCAGGTAGGCTTGCGGGATATAGCTCCCTCGGAATTGCGTTATGCTCAAACACATCCAGAGCGTGTTCAACAATTCTCTATGCCCTATATTCGCAGCCAGCAGTTTGCTGCACGGCATTCCTTTGAGGAAATTTGTGCAGCGATTATTGCCACCTTGCCCCATTATGTATACATTAGTTTTGATATTGATGGCTTGGACCCTTCGCTCTGCCCCTCTACAGGCACCCCTGTACCCGGTGGATTTAGTTTTTGGGAAGCCCAGTATCTTTTATTCCAGATTCATGCAAGTGGCCGTCAAATCATTGGTTTTGATTTATCGGAAGTGGGCAGTGGTTCGGAGTGGGATGGCAATGTGGGCGCACGTATGGCTTACAAATTGGCTATTTTGGCGCAAGCCTCACAACAAAATCAATTGGCCTAAGGCTGCTATTTTTAGTTTAACTAAACACTATACTTATGTTTACGGTACACGGACATCGTGGGTGTCGGGCTTATTTGCCCGAAAATACCATCCCTGCCTTTATCAAAGCGGCTGCGCTAGGCTGCCACGCCTTAGAAATGGATGTGGTTATTACCAAAGACCAACAAGTGTTGGTTTCGCATGAGCCTTGGCTCAATGCCGAAATTTGCCTGAGTCCAACAGGCCAAACCATGACTCCTGAAGAGGGGAAGCGTTATAATTTGTACCAGATGGATTATGCCCAAATCAAGCAGTTGGACTGTGGTAGTTTGGGGCATCCACGCTTTCCTGAGCAGCAGGGCATTCGTTGCTACAAGCCATCGCTCAAAGATACGATTGTAGCGATGGATTATTTTTGTGCCATGCAGGGTTTGTTGCCGATGCAGTTTACGATTGAGGTAAAAAGGGAACCAGAGGATGATGGTATTTGGCACCCAAATGCAGAGCAGTTTATTCGGCTTATTTTGGCTGTTTTGGAAGAGCAGCAGGTCATGGAACGAACTATGTTGCAGTCCTTTGATTTGGAATGCTTGCAGTGGGCCAAACGCTTGGCTCCCGATTTGCGCCTATCTTACCTAACGGATAACGATCGGCCTTTGTCAGAGAATTTGGCCTTGCTTGATTTTTTTCCGGGTACTTATGGTCCCAATTTCAAATACATCACCAAAGAAATGATGCAAGAAGCTCAAGCATTGGGTTTGGCTGTGATTCCTTGGACAGTCAATGAAGCAGAAGACATTATTCGCCTAATGGATTGGGGGGTAGCGGGTTTGATTTCGGATTATCCCAAACGGGTATTGGATATACAAAGGCAACGCCAGCAAGCCAGCCTAACTAAGCAGGATCTGCCTGATAGTTATTTTTGATGTGCTCAATCAATTCCTCCAAATTCCAAGCATCCTCCAAGGAGTAGGCTCCAATATGAGTGCGGCGCAATTTGGTCAAGTAGGCTCCATTGTCCAAGGCTTTGCCAAAATCGTGTACCAAGGAGCGAATGTAAGTGCCTTTGCTGCACTGTATTTCAAATTCTACCCGCCCATTGGCCTCTATTTTGGGCAATTCAAAACGGTCAATGGTTACTTGGCGCGATTTGACACGCACCTTTTCGCCTGCTCTGGCTTTTTTGTACAAGGGCTGCCCATTGACCTTAATGGCCGAGAACATGGGCGGTACTTGTTCTATTTCGCCCAAGAATTGAGGTAGGGCATTTTTAATTTTTTCAGGGCTTAATGCACTAATATCAAATTGCTGCTCAATGGCTGTTTCTGCATCATAAGAAGGCGTAGTAGCACCCAACTGAAAATGACCATCGTATACTTTGTATAGGGCTTGATAGGAATCTATCTTTTTGGTAAATTTTCCTGTGCAGAGAATCAATAAGCCTGTTGCCAAGGGGTCGAGCGTGCCAGCATGGCCTACCTTGATTTTGCGTACGCCCAGTGCTTTGCGAAGGGCATAACGCACCTTGTTGACCACATCAAAAGAAGTCCACTCCAAGGGTTTGTCAATCAATAAAACGGCTCCTGCCTGAAAGTCATGCTGCTGCATAGATAATTTACCTTATAGTTCCTATTATAATAGAATACGTTTTTTACCGACTAATCAATTCGGACTTGACCCGTGCCTCCTTGACCAAGAATTCCTTTTTCGAGGGCCCTAAGTGTTTTCTTTCCTTACTATAAAACACTTTGCCAAAAGAGTAAGTATTGGGCGTAACATTATAACAATCGGCATAATAGCCCCCTTGGCGTTCGGGGACTTTGCTGGTGGTGTTCACCCAACGCGACACCCCATAATAATGGAGTGGTGTTTTTCGGTTGTAATACACTTTTTCACCTGTTTTGGATAATTTTAGGCGTTTGAATTCAAAATCCTTGAACGAATTTTCGGGGTCGGCTATGATTTCTGGAATAGTGGTGCTAAAATCTTCAGGCACTTCATAATAAACTGCCAAAATACTATCTCTGTTAATTTCAGTCATCTTAGAAAAAGCCGCATAAACAGGTTCATTGGGCAAACTGGTCATAAACTGATAATGATACATCCAGTGTCCATCTTTGTTGGGATCCCCTACCGGCAATTGATAAATGACCACACTGTCCTTGCCTCCATTGACTTTCCATACCGAGTACTGCTTTCTGTTGGCATCTCCAAGAGTATTGTATTGGACAAATCTACCCGAAAGCATAGCCTTGAGTCGAGGAATATTACCTTTGACATCTCTGTAAGTAGATGGGGCGGTTACATCTTTGCCATAAAGCAACATATTATCTACTTCTGTTCCTTTTCTTTGACTAACTACGGGATTGCCCAAGTCAATGGTTCCCTGACAAGCCATAAAGCCATAACTGGTGAGCAATACTACCAATGCGATGAGGGGCAATTGATTTAATTTCAATAATTGGTTCATATTTATAAAAAATTCCTATACATAGGGCCAAAGTAAAACTTCAGCAATTGATTGTTTTGGTTCTTGCCAAAATAAATAATAAATTGAATTTTGTGGCTTTTCCAGAAAGGATTATTAGGTATAATTACGTTCAATTTAATTAAAACAACTGGTAACCATATACGTTATTCTAGGTTTAACAGGAATGCTTTATTTAAAATGACACATTTTGTTCCTTTTACTCCTTTTTTAAAACAAAAAGTTGTATATTTGCCTCCTAAGTAACACAAGTTATACTAAAAATGGAAAATAATAACAATACCCCTGAAGAAGAGTTTGACAACGAAGAACAGGCCAATGAAGATATTGTACCCATAGATGTAGTCAAGGACATGTACAAGGATTACTTTCTGGATTATGCTTCTTATGTAATTCTGGAACGTGCCATTCCGACCGCACAAGATGGCCTCAAGCCTGTGCAACGACGCATTTTGCATTCTATGTTTTTGATGAATGATGGGCGTTTTCACAAAGTTGCCAATGTTATTGGGCAAACCATGCAATTTCACCCTCATGGTGATGCCGCTATTGGGGATGCCTTGGTGCATTTGGGTCAAAAGAACTTACTGATTGATTGTCAGGGTAACTGGGGCGATGTACGCACGGGTGATCGGGCTGCTGCAGCTCGTTATATTGAGGCACGTCTTTCCAAATTTGCCTTAGATATTGCTTTCAATCCCAAAACGACCGAATTTCAACTCTCGTATGACGGGCGTAAGAAAGAGCCAATTTTGCTGCCTGTTAAGTTTCCATTGCTGTTGGCGCAGGGGGTTGAAGGGATTGCTGTAGGGCTTTCGACCAAGATTTTGCCACATAACTTTGTGGAGTTGATCAAAGCGTCTATTGATGTGCTGCGTGGCAAAAAAATCACACTTTACCCTGATTTTAGTACAGGGGGTTCGGCTGATTTTTCGGCTTATAATGGTGGCAAACGTGGCGGAAAAGTACGAGTGCGTGCTAAGATCAATATTCTGGACAAAAAGCGGCTTACTGTTACTGAAATTCCCTATGGAACAACTACTACGGGTATTATTGAAAGTATTATTAAGGCCAATAATAAGAATAAGATCAAAATCAAACGGGTGGTAGACAATACGGCTGCCGATGTAGAGATTTTGATAGAATTGCCCTCTGGTGCTTCGCCCGAAGTCACTATGGATGCCCTGTATGCTTTTACCGATTGTGAGGTTTCTATTTCGCCCAATGCTTGTACGATTGATAAGGATACGCCTGTATTTACTACTGTAGAGGAGTTATTAACCATTAGCACAGAACGTACAAAGTATCTCTTGGAGTGGGAACTCAAAAACCGCAAACAAGAGCTGGATGATAAATGGCATCAATCGAGTTTGGAGAAGATTTTTATTGAGAATAAAATCTATTTGGCTATTGAAGAATGCGAATCGTGGGAGGAGGTGCTTGTAGCTGTAGAACAGGGTTTGCAGCCCCATATTGCTCACATCAAACGCCCTATTGTAGAGGATGATATTGTTCGCCTGACGGAAATCAAAATCAAGCGCATTTCCAAGTATAATAAGTTCAAGGCAGATGAGTTATTGTTAGCCATAGAAGAGGAATTGGCAGAGGTAGAACATCATTTGGCTCATCTCACGCCTTATGCTATTGATTATTTCAAGGATTTGCTCAAAAAGTATGGCAAGGACAGAGAGCGCAAAACAGAGATTGCCAATTTTGGAGTCATTGATGCCGCTAGTGTGGTGGTTAATAATGCCAAATTGTACATCAATCGTGCCGAGGGTTTTATTGGTTATGGATTGAAAAAAGATGAATTCATTTCGGAGTGTTCTGATATGGATGATGTTATTGTCTTCTATAAAGATGGGTCGTACAAAGTAGTTAGAATTGCCGATAAGGTATTTGTGGGCAAACATCCGCTGCATGTAGCTGTATGGAAAAAAGGGGACGAGCGCATGATTTACAACATGGCTTATGCCGATTTGGACAAAGGGGTTAATTATGTCAAGCGTTTTAATGTTTCGGCCATTACTAGAGACAAGCTTTATCCAGTAGCCAGCAAGGTAGAAAATTCCAAGCTCCTGCACTTCTCCGTCAATCCTAATGGAGAAGCAGAAGTTATACACGTACAACTCACCCAAAGTTGTACCGCCAAGAAAAAGGAATTTGAATATGATTTTGCAGAATTGGCCGTCAAGGGGCGTAATTCCAGAGGCAATATTCTAAGCAAGTATCCCATCCGAAAAATTAAAACCATTCAGCAAGGAATATCTACTTTGGGAGCTATCAAGATCTGGTATGATGATACCACGGGCCGCATCAATACCTCGGCTTATGGGCGTTATATTGGTGCTTTTGAAGAAGAAGATCGCATTATTGCACTGTATAGTGATGGTTCTTATGAATTGACCAACTATGAATTGACCAATCGTTATGATAATAAAACCTTGTTGGAAATTCAGAAATGGGACGAATCTACCGTGGTGTCGTCCGTGCATTATGATGGCGAGCGCAAGGCAACTTATGTGAAGCGTTTTCAGATAGAAACCAATACGTTGGGGCAAAAATTCAATTTCTTACCCAATGAGTATGTCAGCACCAAGTTGCTACTGGGCACCTTGCACCCCGATCCTGAAATAAAATACAAGGTTCGGGCTGGACGCTCCAAGACGGTAGAGGGCCAAATAAAACTCAATGAGTTTATTGATATAAAAGGCTGGAAAGCACTGGGCAACAAGCTAGACGATAGCAAATTATTGGCCGTCAAAGCTCTGCATAAACCCCTTGAAATTAAGGAAGAGGAAACCGTTTAAATAAATAGGAGTCACCCCACGTATGGGATGACTCCTGCTTCATTACTGCTTAATCACCCGTGTAGTCGTATGGTAATTTTCTCCTTTCAATTCTATTAACAACAAGCCCGCCGGCAATCCTTTGAGCGAGAGTTGTTGTTGGGCAGTTATAGTATCCCAAGTTTGTTGCCATAAGGGTTGCCCTAGTGCATTGTAGATGCTGATGTGTAGCGCACCTACAGGAGCCTTGTCAAAGCTTAGGGTGACAGTTTCCTTGGCTGGATTGGGGAATACCTGCACAGTAGGCTGTACATTTTCCAATTTGGTAGTATTAATAACACTACTGGCCTTGGTCATGAACATCAGCCCTCCACGACCTGTTCCTAACAAATAATCCAATTTGCCATCGTTATTGATGTCTTCTATGGCAATTTGTGTTTGTTGGCCTTGGTAAAAATTATTGTAATTTTCTGAAACGGTATCATACACTCCAAAAACATTGTTGTTGATGTTGTTTAGCTTGATGATATTGCCATTTTGATGACCGATGTAGAGTTCAAAATTGCCATTGTTATTATGAAAATACGGCATGGCACGGCGGCTTCTGGCTTGTTGTACACTATAGCCTCCCATATTGGTAGTAACAGGCGTAGTGGAGAAATTGGCCCCATTTACCGAGCCTAAATTTTCATAATAATGAATGGCTCCAAACAATGTCCCAATCACCAAATCCAAATCCAAATCGCCATCCAAATCTACCAATTGCGGCGCACTCATCCCCACTACATTCAAGCCAAGATAATTGCGAATGGGTGCTCGGAAGCTGGCAGTAGCATTGGGCCCAGCACTATTCTCAAAATACAACAAAGAGCCATTTTCCTCTCCACAAATCATATCCAAATCGCCATCGCCATCCAAATCGCCAAGAGTAGGATGCAACTCCTTGAGGCCCAAACTATCAGTCCCCGCAAAATTGGTGGTTACTTGTTGGAAAGCAGGAGCAGTGGCCGTGCCTATATTCTCCAACAAGACCATGCCATAATCGTACTGCCCTCCATACAAACAACGCCCTTCGCCGCCTACCAATATATCCATCAGGCTATCGGCATTATAATCAAAAATAACAGGGTGTGCATTCTTACCCACATCAATCATCTCTCCTACCAAGAAGTCTTTTTGCTGGAACGCAAAATTCATGCTGGCATTGCTGCCTATATTTTGATAATACCAAGCCACACTATCATTGACAGATTCCCCCGGCCCAGTTTCAGAAGGAGCAGCCAACATATCCTTGACCCCGTCGTTGTTCACATCCAAAAAATAAATAGAAGGAAAGGTGTAAATATCAATCGGCTTGTCATAACTAGGGTACAAATAATCTTGAGTAGTCATCAAAACAGTATCATTGATGGTAACACCACTCACCATATTGGCATTAGTGAAGGTCACGCCGCCCAAAATAATATCAGTACTATTATCTCCATTAAAATCAATAACGGTCGTATTGGCACCAATATGGCGCGGCCCTCTGGCCTGCCCTCTGTCATTCATGGTTCTGGCTCGTTGCACGACACTAGGAAGCTGATTGAACCAGTCATTTTGATAACAACTGTCTGTGCTAGGGCCAAATTGTACTTTGGAGCTATCGCCACTTTCTTTGAACAAGCCCCAACACTCACTTTCTAGGCGATAAATAAGGGAATCACGTCCATGTCCACGCTCTACCGACATGTTTTTGTAATAGAAGATATTATTGGGGAAACAGAAGTCTAGGGTAAACGACAATAAATCCAAATCGCCATCCCCATCTACGTCATCAATAGCAGGCAAATCTGTATTGTAAATAAACACTTTGTTATCGGCAGAGCCTCCTGCCCCTGTGGCATCATAGCGCAACTGATCTACAATAAGAGTGTATTGTATGGTATCATCTACGGTATAACTTCCTTTCCAAACTGCTACTCCCACCCCTTGGGCAAATACCTCGTACATGCCAAAAACATCCTCAATTCCATCCCCATCAAAATCTCGATAAATCATAAAATTTTCGGCTTCCATTTGTGGAAGATATGCCATATAACCCGGTGAATATTCGTAATCGACCTGCCCTGGTGTTCCTTTGTTGATAAAGGTAGAAGAAACACGCCCTGCTCGATCATACACTATCAAATCCTTGATGCCATTGTTGTCCAAATCTACAGCCGAGAACTGCGGGAGGTTCATGCCACCAGCCCAGGCATTGGGCAAGCTCTGTCCATTGCGAAGCACAGGAATATCCATGGGTACATACTGTGCCCAAAGTGGAAGGATAAAGCAATACATCACTGCTAGGAGCAACATATTTTTGTACGGTAATTTTTTTTCCAAATTCATTGTATTATTTATTGGTTGTAAAGATTCTACTTATGAAACGTCGTTTTTTGTAATAGTGCTGTATTGCAATACGGTACTATTACAAAAAACATTTAAAGTTTATGCACCAATTGAACGTACATTTTCTTATGCGTAGCTATTTGCAATAGGTATGTGCCTGCTGGCAAATGCTGTATAGAAAGCTGCTGCTGTTGCTCATTAGCAGGCCATTGTTGTGCCATCACTAACTGCCCCAAAGTATTGTATAGTGCTAATTGGCTATTCTTTGTCAAGGGTTTTTGTAGGATAATTTGTACCAAGTCTTGTGTAGGATTGGGTACTAAAATTAAGCTATTGTCTACAACTTTTAAGCGTTTTTGGGATAGAATTTCTTGTGTACTGTAGACTTGTAGCCCTCCTCTTTTGTTTCCTATCAAGAATACCAAGCTGGTAGCACTGCTCGAATGCCCTACCACGACATGCGATTCTGCCCCCACATCAATACTATCTAAAGAGCCATTTATTCTATTAAAAACCCCTGATAAATTGCCATCAATATTGTCGTATTGCCAGATTTGCCCTGCATCATTACCCATAAACAAGCGATAACGCCCTCCAATATCAACTAAATGTGGCGCAGCATTGCCACTCAGTGTACCCGGAATTTTGGTATCAATCCCCCCCAAAAAGGCATTGGTAGGGGTAGCTGAAAAGGTGGCCGAAGTGGTCGTTCCTGTATTCTCAAAATAATTGGTATTGCCATTGCGCTCCCCTACCAACAAATCCAGCAAGCCATCTCTATTGACATCTACCAATTGAGGGCTGGCATTTTGGCCGACATCTATGCCTTGGTAATTGGCTGTAAAAACCGAAAAATTGGGCGCATTCATCGTTCCACTATTCTCAAAATACAACAATTGCCCATTGTCTAAGCCCAGTAGCAAATCGGGCAAATTATCATTGTTCAGATCGCCCAAGGTAGGCACTAGTCGTCGTTGTCCATATTGGCGAATATTGGCAAAATCTTGATCAACTAGGCGATAAATGGGCTGGGCAGCCGTTCCTACATTTTCCAACAAATACAAACTGCTCTCCAATTGATTTTGCCCCAAATAGTGCTGCTCATTGCCCACCAAAATATCCACCAAGCCATCATTATTATAATCCCAAAACAAGGGTGCTGCCCCCGTTCCAAAATCCAACATCTCTCCCACCAAAAAATCCTCTTGCTCATAGGTCCAAACAGGTAGCGTAGCCGTTCCTGTATTTTTGTAATACCAAGTCTCCGCATCCTTGGCATTGCCCAATACATTGGGAGCCGCCAAAATATCCTTGGCACCGTCATTATTCACATCCACATAAAAACTGGCAGGAAAAATCTCTATATTAATAGGCACACTGTTCGTTGGAAAAAAAGTTTCCTGTGCAATCATATAGGCCGTGTCTTTATTACCTCCATTGGTGAGCAAGGTGATGTTATCAAAAGAAATATCGCCCAATAGTACCTCTTTATCCCCATCATTGTCTCTATCCAAGGTAAGAATAGTAGAACCTGCATGTCTGGGATTTCGGCTGGGCAATTGCCAATTGGGGTAGCTGGGACAACTATCTATGCTGTTGCTAAACTCTACGGCCTCTGTAACCCCACTCTCATAAAAACGCCCCCAACAATTGTCTACCAATCTGTAACGCAAACTATCGCAGCCCCAACCACGCTCTTGAGAGTCATTGACAAACAAATCAATATAGCCTCCTGAAGAACTAAAATTGAGAATATCCAAATCGCCATCGCCATCAATATCATCTACAGCCGGCAAATCACCACTTGAATTGAACAAATTGAAGGATTGAGGGGCAGTTCCTTTTTTGTATTCCAAACGCTTGGTAAGGGTAGGATAGGCAATTTTGTTTTGATTATCCCGTACACCTTGATACACGGCTATGCTTACACGCCCTGTATTAAGATCATAATCGTGGGCAAAAATGTCCTGAATACCATCGCAATTGTAATCCCTGAGCAGCATCCAACCTCTCAGTGCAGGAAAACGCCCTGCATATTCTGGTGCATACTGATAATCTACTGTATTGGGCGTTCCATTGTTCAAAAAAGGTACAACCACTTCCCCTATTTTATCAAAATAAACCAAGTCTTGCACGCCATCCCCATCCAAATCTACCGCCGAAAATTGAGGATTGTTGAGTCCCCCAGCCCAAGCATGTTGATAAGGCGTAGCATTGAGACGCTCCACCCGCCACTGCAAGGCTGTAGGTTGGGCATAAACCAACCAAGGCAATAGACCCAGTAATAACACGATATAGTTTCTCATAGTTTCTTGCTTTTTCTTGCTTTATGCTAGTGGATTATCATCTTAAAGATGATTATCCACTAGCATCACCACAAAAAAGTAGCCATCCCAAGTGATTGAGATGGCTATTTTTTATTAAAAACAGGATTCTGATAATCCTATTGCATGATGTATTATACCAATCCATATTTAGAAGTAGGATAATAGGTACAAAGAGATTGGATGTGGGTACAAGGCATTTTTATCAGCCATAGCAGCGCTACGGCTGATAAAAATAACGCAGTAGACGCGCCAATATCGAAGAACATAATACTAATTTTGAGTATGGATTGGTATTATTCTCGAATAATGAGTTTGTGTACTTCAGCAGCCTTAGCAGTGGTCAGACGCACCAAGTAAACAGCAGCAGGTAAGTCCGCTACTTGCAATACCAAACGATCTTCGCCTGCACGAACTACTTGTTGACGCACCACTTGACCATTTACACCCAATATAGTCACATCCACATCCACATCCAACACCTGACTGAAACGCAATTGAGCATGGTCTTTGGTTGGATTGGGCATCAATACTACTTCCAAGCCATTTTGTAAATGTTGTAGGCTAGTGATTACTTCCACACTATCGGTATAGCTACAAGCACCATTGTTGATAGTCAATGTGACCAAGTGTGGTCCATTGGAAGTATAGGTGTGGGTTGGATTCTGTTGGGTAGAGCTATTGCCATCCCCAAAATCCCACAACCAGCTTACCGCCCCCACAGAAGAATCGGTAAAGACGGCAGTTGCACCGTTGCCTACGGCCGAGAAGTTGGCTTCTACCACCTCTGCCAATACCGCACTAGTTGGACTAGCACAAGAATCGGTACGTACTTTCCAATCATAGAGGTAGTAATAGAAATTGGCTCCAGCCGAAGAACTAGTCATACTCAGCACCCCCGGTAAGGTATAAGGGTAACTTACCCCTGCATTGTTTCTGTATAAATTCATTCCACTACCGCCAATGGAGTACGATCCTGGACCGGGAACTTCTATATTCAATGCTATTCGTTGCAAACCTGTTGTAGGAATATTTACCGTTACTTGTTGTACAACATTGCCGCCAGCAGGCGTGCCGCTCCACAAATTAAACGTTCTAGGCCCTGCACTTCCTGCATCTACCAAAGCAGATAGAAGCGTAAAGTTGGTTTGAGCAGTGAAATAAATAGCAGCATCAAAGGTACCCCCTGCACCATGATAACTACCGCCTCCTACGGCTGTTGCATTGGCGGGCCCTGCGGTCAATTCTGGTGATAAAATCACATTTTGCACATCATAATTGGTGGTGTTGGGCAAGGCTGGCGTAGTAAAACTACTCCCTACATGCACTACTGTTCCAGTGCTGTCATACCAGTACATTTGTCCAGCAGCTCCAAGAGCAGACAACTGCATGGGCGTATTGGGGCAAGCCATTCCGTTATTGACCCCTGTTACTTGTGGCAATTCCACTTCTATATAAGATGTTTTGATGATAGAATCGGCTCCAAGGCTATTGTTTACACGCAGGGATACCGCATAAGTACCGCTAGTATTGTATTGGTGTACGGGACTAGCCTGTGTGGAAGTATTGCCATCGCCAAAATCCCACAACCATTGATTGGGTTGGTTGCCCGAATTGTCGGTAAATTCTACCCGTCCATCACAAGTATAATTCTTATCGGCTTCAAAATCCGCAACGGGCATCAACAAAGCATCTACCGATACATTGATGTTATCAATATAAAGGTTATTGCCATAATCACATACATTGACAAAACGCACTTGTACACTTCCACCCACATAACTTGCCAAGTCAATACTATCGGTTCGCCAATCAGCAGCAGCAGCAGGCGACCAAGGCTGTGTAGCATTGGCTCCTGTAGCCAACACCGTCCCTACTTTGTTATAAACAGGTGTAAAGGTTTGACCGCAATCTGTAGATAACTCTATACGCAATCCGTCTGTATTTTGAGTACTATACGCTCTATAAGCCACATCAAAGGTCAGATGAGCAGCCGTACCAGCCGATACTTGGGTCAAATCAAGGGTCGTAAAACCAAAAACATCCTCTTGGCCACGAGCATTATAATTATAATTATCAATGTACATGGTGGTGGTGGCCGTTCCTGCTGACCCGATTGTACTAATGGATTCCCAAGTGGTTGCGTTATCTGGATTGGTTAGATAAGATTTATTAGAAGGAAAAATACCTGACTCATAATCTTCGATATAAGGATAACCAGCAATAGAAGCCAATACATTAAATGGCTGGACTAAGGTATCATTACACTTGGTACTGTCTGAACTTAAGCTTGTCCAGATTTTTAAAGTATGATTGCCTCCTGTTGGCAATGGCAGTGCTGTGCTAAAGGTAAAAGGAGTAGTAGTGCCTGCCACCAAATTACCTGTATAGGTTTCTGTTACCACAGGATCATTATCCAATTGATAAGAAACATTAAAATTGCTCTCGGTAAATAAGCCTTTGTTTTCCAAGTTGAATGTTACCGGCAAAGTAGTTGATCCGGGGCAATCGGTTACAATTTCCTGTGGGCTAGTAATGGCGGCCACCCCTGCGTCATTATCTCCTGTACAAGAGAGCAAACAAACAGGATTGCCATTGCTGCTGCCTGCATACTGTTCTGCAATTTGGCGTTGACTTCTCAAGCCATTGGTCCCTACTGCTCGAACAGAAAACCATTGTTCATCATTCACATTAGCTACTGTAAAAGTATAATTCAAGGCACTAGTCGTACCTACTGAATCCATAAACTTGCTGCCTAACAAAAATACATCGTAGCCTGTAGCATTGGGCACCGCATCCCAAGCCACCCGAATTTCGTTCGTATTGGTACACACCCTTGAAACCCTCAAATTTTGAGGACGTTCCATTAAGGTAAAGTTGGCATCACTCTCATCGCTTACCCCTTGGCGGCTTACACGCACCCGCACTTGCCCCGAAACGGTAGCAGGTGTATTCCAAGTAAAGTGACGAGTATTGCCCGGTACATTGGCATTAATAGTGGTCCAAGTAGCCCCATTATCCGTCGTATATTCCAATAAGAAACTGCCTGTATCATCATAAGCATCCCAGTGGATTCTAGTAGAACTATTGGGTTCAATGCCCTCTCCACCCATAGGGTGAATGACCGTAATTTCGTCTGTTATAAATTCATATACCACATAATACGCCTGTGCGCCCATTGGTACAGTTGTTCCGGTTACACTCAAGGTAAATGCCCCTGCTGCTGGATTGTCAATAGCAATTTCTTCTACATTGTTGAGGCTATCTACCCCTTTGGTAGCCGGCAAGGCTAAAGTAGTTGGGTTGGGTGCCGAATTTAACAACCAAGGCAAGTGGGTGGTCATGGAAGGATCCATAACTACCGCATCCAAGTTATTGACCAAGGCAGTAGCCGCCGAAGTAGATGCCTCCACATCTGCCCAATACACCATGATTTTGGCACGACTAACACCGGCTGGAATATTGATGGTGTGTGTGTTGGTGACACCTTGTGCAATGGTATCATTAAAATGACGACCATCTTCTAGCAATTTCACGGCTCTTAGTCCATTGATTTTGCCCCAGCCATAGATAAAATCAGGCCCATCATTGCCCAAGTCATTGGCTGTAGCCATAATAGTAGCCTTGAGCAAAGCCGAAGGAGCGGTAGTACCATTGATTGTTCTATAAGCATGGTGCAATTGAGCCATTACCCCACAAATGCCCGGAGCCGCTGCCGAAGTTCCCCCTCCGGGGGCATAGCCATTGTTGGGGTCTGTAGACATTTGTGACCTACCATGTGCAGCAATATCGGGCTTAATACGGCCATCAGAAGCAGGCCCACGGCTACTACTTGCTACAATATCATCATTGGCCGTAAGATTGGCGGTTGCAATGACGTTTTTACCAATTTTATGTCCTCCTGTAATGTTTCCCCATTGATTGCCAGCTCCATAGCCACAATCTTGGTTGTTGCTATTGCCTGCTGAGAAGGTTTGCATTAGAGTAGGATTATTATAAATCTCTTGATCTACTAATAAGGTAGTGTTGGTATACCCTCCATTACAACCATTACTATAAGAAGAAGAAAAAATCAACACAGCACTATCTTGGTGCAAGGGCAGGGTACCACTCATATTGGAGCGATATTGGCGAATGTGCAAGTACGAACCCGTGGCCATTCCCCTAATAGAAGGGTCTAAATTGCCTGCTCCCCCTGCAATTCCAGCCACCATATCGCCATGTGTTCCTGTAAAATCACCAGCTACATCTTGCTGGTTGGTACGCCCCTGAAAATCAATATGTGGCCCTACAAAACCATCGTCATTAATGGCAAAAGCAACCCCTGTACCATCATAATGGCGTGCGCCTGCATAGTCGCCATCAATGGCATTGGCACGGTGCAAATGACGGCCATCATCTGATTCGGGCTTACCGGGTTCTGGGGCAATATCCACATAACGCACAAAAGGTGCAGCCAGCAAAGCATCTACTTGTTGGGGCAAGAGACTAAGCTCCAACAAATGAGCGTGATCCATACGGGTGCCTACCGCAAAACCCATTTTTTCAAAATCAGCCACAGCCATATTGGGATTGATGTCCTTGTAATATTGTACCGTAACGGTCAAGTAAGGCCCTTCCATAGCCCAATTGGGATAATTTTTTTGCTCTAGGCGTGTTCCCATTTTGTAGGTTTGCTCAATAGGCACAATGCTGCGAACACCTAAACGTTCCAAAATAGAAAAATCCATGTTTTGAGCCATAGAAGCTACATAGACTTTGTTTGGAATGTACTCTAATAAATTAATTCCTGCTGCCTTAATTTGGGCTTGTTGTTCTAGGGTAGGAATAGCCTTGAATTGTAAGAATCTATAAAAACGATTCTGATAAATTTCCTGCGGATTGATATTGCCTACAGGTGAGAAACTAGCAACATTAGCTTCCAATGTTCGTTCCCCCTTTAGAAAGTTGACGGTGTAATCTTGTGCCTGAAGCAGCGAACTGCTACACAACAACAGAACTACAATGTGTGATAAAAATTTATGCATCTTGTATTGTTTTTTTGTTCCAAGCCAAACCCTCGAAACCCTGTTCAGAATAGCATAGTAAAATATTATTTTACTACAGTACAATAATACAAAACAAAAGTAGGATTAACAAAGGCTTATCATTCTAATACGGCTGTCTTTGACACTAGAAAGACCTTAATCATGAACTTATTAACCTATTTTTATAAGCTCTAGGGCAAATAAAACATACATTATTAGAGATCACAAAATAATAAAGGTGATTCTAAAGTAGTGTTTTGGTATCTAGCCACATTATTGTACCTTTGCGGCATGTTGTACTACTGGGTCAACTAGGCTACAACATCAGGCAGCTCATCAGAGCATTTCTTGAACGAGCAAGCTGTTGAATTACCAACCATCAACTTATTTTCATTGGAGTAACCATTTAATAATTTTCCACTAAAATAACTACCTATTATTATGGCTAACGCATTTTTTCAAGTTCCTATTCCGTTTAATGAACCCGTAAAAAGCTATGCTCCCGACACCGACGAGCGCGCTGCCCTCAAGGCTCAACTAGCGGCTTACAAAGCTACTACCATTGATGTTCCTATGGTTATTAATGGAAAAGAAGTACATACAGACAACAAAGTGGCCATGCACCCTCCTCATGAAATTAAGCATTTGTTGGGTCATTATTCCAAGGGCGATGCTACGCATGTTCAAGCGGCAATTGATGCAGCATTGGCCGCCAAAGAGGCGTGGGAAAATACGGCTTGGGAACATCGTGCTGCTGTTTTCCTCAAAGCGGCTGAATTGTTGGCGGGGCCGTATCGTGCCAAAATCAATGCGGCTACGATGTTGGGCCAATCTAAGAATGCTTTTCAAGCCGAGATTGATGCTGCTTGTGAGTTGATTGACTTTTTCCGTTTTAATGTACAATACATGACCGAATTGTACAGCGAGCAGCCCGAATCCAATCCGGGTATGTGGAACCGCCTAGAGCATCGTCCACTAGAAGGGTTTGTTTTTGCTATTACGCCATTCAATTTCACCTCTATTTGTGCCAATTTGTGTGCAGCACCCGCTATGATGGGCAATGTAGTGGTTTGGAAGCCAGCCGAAGCGCAAATCTATTCGGCCAAAGTCATTATGGATTTGTTTAAAGATGCTGGTTTGCCCGATGGGGTTATCAACTTGGTTTTGACCGATGGGCCAGCCGCTGGAGAGGTTGTTTTTAACCATAGAGAATTTGCAGGCTTACACTTTACAGGTTCTACTGGGGTATTCCAAAACTTGTGGAAAACCATTGGTGATAATTTACCCAATTACAAGTCCTATCCTCGTATTGTAGGCGAAACGGGCGGAAAAGATTATATCGTAGCCCACCCAAGTGCCAATGCCCAACAAGTAGCAACGGCTCTAGTGCGTGGTGCATTTGAATACCAAGGCCAAAAGTGTTCGGCGGCCTCTCGTGCTTATATCCCAAAGAGCCTTTGGGCAGATGTAGAAAAATATGTTAAAGAAGATGTTGCTTCTATGAAGGTGGGAACAGTAGAGGACTTTTCTAACTTTGTCAATGCGGTAATTACCGAAAAGGCTTTTGACAACATCACCGCTTATATTGATGAAGCCAAGGCTAGTGAAGGCGTAGAAGTAGTAGCAGGGGGTACGTATGACAAATCAGAAGGCTATTTTATTGATCCTACTGTCTTGCGTGTAGATGATCCTAAGTATCGTACTATGTGTGAGGAAATTTTTGGGCCTGTATTGACGATTTATGTCTATGAAGATGCCGAGTTTGAAGCGACTTTGGATATTTTGGACGAATCTTCTCCGTATGCTTTGACAGGAGCGTTGTTTGCTACCGATCGCCAAGTAATTGAGAAAGCAGCCCATCGTTTGCGCCATACAGCAGGTAATTTTTATATCAATGATAAGCCTACAGGTGCTGTAGTGGGGCAACAACCCTTTGGTGGTGGCCGTGCTTCGGGCACCAATGACAAGGCGGGCTCTGTTTTGAATTTGTTGCGTTGGGTTTCGCCTCGTACCATCAAGGAAACCTTTAATCCTCCTACCGATTATCGTTATCCATTCTTAGAGGAAGCCTAAAAATTTCTTAGATTATAATACTAACCATACTGCCACGTCTTGTAGAAACTATCTCACAAGACGTGGTTTTTTATCCTTGAGCAACTTATGAAAATAGCATTACTTGGTTATGGCAAGATGGGGCGTTTTATTGAACGTCTTGCTTTGGAACAAGGCCACGAGGTTGTTTTGCGTATTGATCGTGACAATGCTGCGGAACTCACGCCTACTCAGTTACAATTGGCAGATGTAGCCATCGAATTTTCGCAACCCAATACCGCTTTTAATAACATTATGCAATGTCTAAAGGCTGGTGTGCCGGTGGTATCGGGTACGACAGCTTGGCTAGAGGATTATCCCAAGGTAGTCGATTGGTGCCAAACCAATGGAGGTGCCTTTTTTTATGCCTCTAATTTTAGTATTGGGGTCAATATCTTTTTTGAATTGAACCAGCACTTGGCCAAGCTTATGGATGCACAGTCCAGCTACCAAGTAGCCTTGGAGGAAATTCATCACACCCAAAAGCTGGATGCACCAAGTGGAACCGCCGTGACACTGGCAGAGGGTATTTTGGAGCGTGTAGAGCGTTTGGAGCGTTTTGCCTTGCAACAAGAAGCACAGGCTGCTAATGAAGATGGCTGCATCCCCATTACAGCACACAGAATTGGCGATACCCCCGGCACGCATGTTGTCACTTATGATTCTACAGTAGATACCCTAGAGATTAAGCACACGGCCAAAGGGCGTGAGGGCTTTGCCTCTGGTGCCTTGATGGCTGCCCAATGGCTCATTGGCAAAGAGGGTGTATTTGGGATGTCTGATTTGTTGCAGTTTAATTAATAATAATTGTTATTGTAGGGCCGCAAAAATTTTGTATCCCTACAATAACGCCTCTAAGGGGTTGTCCAGCCATTGCCACAATTGAGGAATCAATTGGTGGTAATCTTCTTGTATCATCTGCTGAATATCTTCTTTGGTTTGGTCATCTTCTATGGCTAAGTAGCCGGCCAAATCTGGCACCAGTTCGTATTTTCCATCCTGCTCTATTTTTAGAATTCGAGCTGCGGTTATGTCTGCGCCCATATATGGCACATAGCCCTCTACCACCTTGTATTCCAATTCCATATTGCCCAAATACAATTCCCAAGTAAACTCTCGCCCTTGCTCACTACCTGCTGTTTCTACAAAAGGCACGGCCTTGAGTGCCTGCTCAGGACTATAGCCCAACTGGTGAATCATCAAATACACAGCTATGTAGGTATTTTCGCCTTGATGGGTGTCTAGTAAAGCCTGTATTTTGGGATGTATTGCAGCCATGAGTATTATTATAGAAAAAAGAAGAAAGCTAGTTTGGCAAATTAGATAAATTAGGCCAGTATTCTGTATTCGGATCGTAAATTTTGAACTCAATTGGTGTAAAGTTGGGCGGCTAATAATGGGGTTAGAAAGTAGCTTTTGGACAAGTTCTAAAAAATTATTATTTTAAGCTAATTAACCCCATCAACTACTATATACTTACTATGAGCACCTACAACATTGGAACTGGCCGAGGCAATATCACCCTTAGAAATGTGCGTGGCATTGGAATGCTAGGCTTTTCGCTTCCGGGTCAACGAACAAATGGAAGAGTACAATACACCCTCTATGCACGAGCATTTGCGATACACGATGACACCAATGATAAACATATCATGATGGTGATTTGTGATTTGTGGAGCTGTACGGAGCAAATAAAAACTAGAGTGGTAGAACAATTGCATAAAGAGGGAAATAGGACGTATAGTTATGAAAATCTCATGATTAGTGGCACGCATACCCATTCAACCCCCGGTGGCTACTCTGCTTACAAGCTGTATAATCTTACCAATAGTGCTGATAATCAGTTAGAAAAAGCAGCGCAAAATGTGGACAAAATTGTTCATGGTATTGTTGAGGCCATACAGCAAGCTCACAGCAACTTGGCTCCCGGAAAAATTTACATTCATACTGGTGTTAATAATACAATAGAAAATTGTGGCACGAATCGCTCTATAGAAGCCTATGAAAGAAACCCAGCCGAAGAACGAGCGCGCTATGGGTGCTCGACTGATAATTACATGACCCTAATCAAATTTGTCTCTTTGATACACGGCCAACCGATTGGCGTACTCTCTTGGTATCCTCTACACGGAACAGATATGGGACAAACCAATAGACGAATTAGTGGGGATAATAAAGGTTATGCCGCTCATTTGTTTGAAGAGGAAGTAGATGGGCCTACGCCCAACCAGCCATTTATTGCGGCTTTTGCCAATGCTCATTGTGGCGATGTATCGGGCAACCTGACTCCGCCCAAAGGTGGACGGCATGATATTAACAATATGAAAAAGCACGGCCGCCTTCAATACGAAAAGGCCAAAGAAATGGCGGAGGATGAATCCAATTTGGTGGAATTGGAAGGGAGTATTGATTTTGCGTATCTGGATAAAGTGGACATGACCAATGTAACGCATATTGGTGGGGATGCCAATAAACGTACTTATGTACCTGCGGTAGGGCTTGCGCTGTGTGCAGGCTCACAAAGTGATGGTACTACCCCCCTATTTTTCCTCAATTTACTCAATGAAAATAAAGGTTTACGAGCGGGGGAATTGATTCCAACAGAAAAAGATACCCTCGAACTGGTACGAAAAATTACTTGTGGCGGACCGAGTCAACCCGAGCCTTCTATAGCACAAACGAAACAAGAAGAAGAGCATGTTAATAAAATTTGCATTTCACTAGACAGCACTCCAGTGAGCGAACTAAGCGATGAACAAGTAGCTGGCCATCATCCCAAACCCATAGCGATTTACCCCAAGGACTTTGTTCCCACCCAATTGCCCATGCAAATCCTCAAAATTGGCAATTTGGTTATCCCTGCTATTCCAGCAGAACTAACCACTATGGCTGGTCGAAGATTTAAGCAAAGTACGCTAGAGGCTTTTGCTGGTACAGAAGTGCAATATTTAGCCTTGGGTACTTATTCCAATGCTTATTCGCAATATATTACTACCAAGGAAGAATATGAACACCAATCTTACGAGGGAGCATCTACCCTGTTTGGCCCCTATACTCTAGAGGCGTATCAGCAAATATTCTTAGAATTGGCCAAGAGGCTCAAACAACAAGTCAATTTATTGGCCTAGTGTATTTGTTCTAATATCAACGGCTGCCCTATTTACCAAAGTCCAATGCTTACCCAATAGCATTGGGCTTTGTTTTTCTACACATCAAACGTTTTCATCCCCAAAAATAACCTTAAACCATTCCCCTGCACTTCTGTTTTTATAGTATCATTCACTACAGGTATTACTATACAAAACATCCCACACAACATGGCCAAAACGCTCCGCCTCCTCTTGGGCGACCAACTCAACCTGCAACACAGTTGGTTCCAAACCATAGATGCCAATACCACTTATGTGCTATTTGAAATGCAGCAAGAAACCAATTATGTGGTGCATCACATCCAAAAGGTGGTGGCCTTTTTTGCGGCCATGCGTTCAATGGCCAAGACGCTTCAGGCACAAGGGCATCAGGTGATTTATTGGCCATTGGATCACCCCCAAAACACTCAAAATTTGACCGAAAATTTGGCGAAAATTTTGAAGGAGGAAAATTTTGAACAATTGGAGTATCAATGGCCCGATGAGTATAGGCTCGATCAGCAACTTCAGGTATTTTGTGTAAATTTGGACTTGCCGAGCAAGGCCGTGGATAGCGAGCATTTTATTACCAAAAGGGATGGAGTAGCTACTTTTTTTGGGAATAAAAGCTATTTGTTAGAGCGTTTTTACAGACATTGGCGCAAGCAAACAGGCTACCTAATGGACGGCACAGAGCCTATGGGTGGACAGTGGAATTATGACCAAGATAATAGAAATAGACTGGACAAAAAGGCAGTAGTTCCTAAGCCTATGCCTCTAGAGAACAAGGTAGAGGATATTGTGGCTTTATTAGAACAAGAGGGGATTAAGACCATTGGTAGAATTGATGTGGAACGTTTTATTTGGCCTATCAATAGACAACAGAGCTTGGATTTGTTGGACTATTTTTTGGCGCATTGCTTGGAGAATTTTGGACGTTACCAAGATGCCATGCACAGCGATCATTGGCTCTTGTACCATGCTCGTTTGTCTTTTGCTATGAACAGCAAAATGTTGAGTCCTATTGAGATTATCGAAAAGGCTATTGCCGAATATGAGCGCAATGATAGTATTACACTCGCTAGTATTGAGGGTTTTGTGCGCCAAATTTTGGGCTGGCGAGAATTTATTAGAGGGGTGTATTGGGCCAAGATGCCCGATTATGAGCAGGAGAATTTCTTTGAGCACCAGCGCGACTTGCCTGCCTTCTATTGGACGGGCAATACCAAAATGAACTGCCTGAGCCACGCCATCAATCAATCCTTGGATTATGCCTATGCTCACCACATACAGCGTCTGATGGTCACAGGCAATTTTGCCCTGCTCACCAACAGCCATCCCGATGCTGTGGATGCTTGGTATTTGGGTATTTATATTGATGCTATACAATGGGTGGAACTGCCCAATACACGAGGCATGAGCCAGTTTGCAGATGGGGGTACGGTAGCCACCAAGCCTTACATTAGTTCGGCCAATTACATCCATAAAATGAGCAATTATTGTAAGAATTGCCATTATAATTACAAAACAAAAACAGGTGACAACGCTTGCCCCTTCAATTCCCTCTACTGGAATTTTCTCATGCAGCACGAAAAACGGCTCAAGGGCAATAGAAGAATGAGTATGATGTATGCCTTGCTCAACAAAATGTCGGCAGAGGATAAGGAGGCGTTGCTCTTGCAGGCCAATTATTACTTGGAGCGTTTGGAGCTGCTATAGTGGATTATCATCTATAAGATGATTATCCACTATAGCAAATAAGCCAAATGCAAGCCCCAGTGGATATTCATCATTGGGCTTTTGACATTGAAATTGAGGGTATTTAGGTTATTTTGATAATTGATTTCATACTCGTGGATAGCAGCAAAAGAGTGCAACCAGCGCAAATCTGTTCCTATATACAAACGATCGTCAATTACCTCTGCTCCAAATGTAAATCCAATACCATAATTAAAAACCAAAGCAGGCACTTCTGCCCGTATAATATCATACCTGTGATAAGAAACACCATTGGGGGTATTAAAATAACGTTCCCTGCCCCGATCATAAAAAGCACTTCCAGTGGTATCACCTACCCCAATCCCCAATTGCACGGTTGGCCCCAACCAAAAACGTTGTGCATTTAAGAGGTTGTAGCTGTATTCTAAGTTGAATAACAGGTAATCAATACCACGACTCAAGCCCAGCCCTTCTTGCTCCTCTCCCAAATAGGTAAAACCATTGTTGGCAATGGTCTTTTCGACCATAAAAGCACCTTGGTGCTTATTTTGATGCCTGTAGCCCAGCTTTCCAAAAATAAAAGGACTGGCTCCTCCTGCGCTACTATTGGTCAAATTGGCCGAGGAAACCGAGTAATTAGGAAAGGCTGTTTGCAAAGCAATCCCTCCTCCCAAAGCTATAAACCATTGACTTTTGGGTGCAATGAATGATCCTTCCTCCACTGCTGCTGTATCTTTGCTCAATTGTTGTGCAGCAATAGAAATAGTATGCAATAGAAATAGGATTAAAAAGAATGGTGATAACAGTTTCATAAATTGGGTATTGTGGTGGTTATTTTGGATAAAACAAAAACTCTTTAGCTGTGGATAAAACAGATAATTGAAGGCTTTATTTATAAATTATTGAGTTCTAAAAAGTAGTTTTGTTGTACTTGTAAAGCCTAGTTTTGTTGTTACGAATAAAGGAAAAAAGAAGCAAACTTTGCCTTGCTATTCGTCATTTTTTGTTCCAATAAATTACCTAAAATGCCCACTCTCCCCACAAAAAAACTTCCCCACCAATACTGGTGAGGAAGTTCCATGCTATAGTGGATTATCATCTCTAAGATGATTATCCACTATACTATAGCACTAAGCAGCGCTTACTTCGCTTCTTGCTTTTGCACTTCTACCCAACGTCCAGTTTTGCGTGCCTGAACGCTTTGGTCATACATAGCAGCTACACTAGTACCGGGTAGATAATAACGACCCAAGTAACTTGCATTGAGGCTCACCACAAAGACTTTGGATTTGGTTTTGGCCAAGTCAAAGAAGGTATACACTCGATCATCTCGTATATCGATGTAGTCGGCTTTGTTCACATCTTTAGCCAGCGCTGTACCCAGCAGGCGGCTGTTGTGGATTTCCCAACCAGACGGGAATACTTGGCTCAAGGCCAATTCGTGGTAATTTCTATTGCCTGTATTCGTCACTTTTACAGCCGCCATAAAATCGGTTCCTTGTGCCAAGGTAGTTGGGTCAATCTCCTTGCCCTTCATATCCAAGTAAGCAATTTCCAACTTCAAGCCCTCCTCTGTAGCTGTTTCTTCGCCCACAGCAGGAATTCCATCAGCAATCATTCTGGCAAATAAAACATTCTTAGTATTGGTTCTAAAACTCACCTTACTCGTTTGTTCCCCATCCAAATCCAATTGCCAAACCGCTTTCTTCTGATTTACTTTTTGCCAAGCCCCATTGCCTACTTTGTATTCAAATACCAAAGGATTATTGCGTCCCATATCACCAGCATACTTGGCCATAGCTACTAGAGCTTGTCCTGTTTCTTGGGTATGGAGCCACTCTTGACTCTTCAGACGATCAGAAATAGCTTTCACCAAGTCACTTGCTTCCTCACGCTTGTTCATAATACTCAAAGTCTGAACAATCAATGCCTGATCTCTCAACTGTGAACCAAAGGTGGTTACTGTTTCATTTTTTGCATAACGTTTGACTGTACGAGTAGCCTTCTTAGCCAATTCATTGGCTACGCCTTTTTGTCCACTGAGGTAGTAGGCTGCCGCCAAATACCAACGTGCCGCCACTGCTTTTTCGTCAATTTGCTGCACACGCAAACGGTTCATCGCCCCCAAATCGGGCTTATCGGCCAAAGCCAACAAGTACAAACGATACGCTTGTGTGAGTATAGAAGAAGTATTCTCATTCTTCGTCCAACGTTGAGCAGCTTTGGTTTGATAACTGATCCAATTGTTGAGAATGTCACTGTTGATGCTGTAGCCCAAACGCTTGGCCTCTAGCCAAAAATGCCCAGCATAATTGGTTCCCCACTCATTGGATTGGCCTCCGGGCCAATAGCCCAAACCACCATCAGATGTTTGGAAGTGGTATAAGCGTTTGATGCCTGCTTTGATATTGGCCGTAGTAGCCGCTTTTTTCTTGTCTGATAATTCCATCAAACTGGTTAAATACAATTGAGGGAATACACTAGACGTAGTTTGCTCTACACAACCATAGGGGTAACGAATAAGGTAACGTAGGCGTTTGCCCAAGTTGAGTGGTGGCACTGATGATACTTCTAGCACCCCATTGTTAGTGCCTAGCATTCCCACAGGCTTGTAGGTGGTGTTCCAGTTTTTGCTGTCGCTAATTACTTGCTCTTCTACCACTGTTTCGCGCTGGTTGGCGTTTCTGATGGTCACATCTGTTTCGTAAGTGGCTTTTTCGCTGCCACTGCTTACTGTAATTTTTACATTACCCGTTCCTACACGCTCTCCTGTGCTCACTTCAAAGTAGGCCAAATCATCGCCTGGTTGGCTAAAGCTTAGTTTTTGGGTAGCAGATCCTTTGAGTGATAAGCCACCACTAGCTTCTACTTTTACATTCACATCCTTAACCTTGTCTTCCATAGCAAAGACCGTTACAGGCAGCTTAAAGTTTTCGCCTACTCCTAGTACACGAGGCAATGAGCCCAACACCATCAATGGCTGACGCACTTTCATAGTTTGTTCCACATCGCCATAAGCCCCTTCGTGGCTGGCAATGACCATAGCACGCACAGAACCCACATAATTGGGCATGGTAAACTGGTGTGTAGCCTTCTCCCCTGCTTTTAGGTAGAATGGCCCAGCATACAACACTACAGGTTTGAAACGGTCTGGCTTCTTCTTGCCTTTGCCCTTGAGCGAGGCATCCCCACCAATACTCAACAAACTCTTAATATCGCCACCAAAGGCCCCCAAAACGTGATCGTAAAAATCCCAAGTTTTGACCCCTAAGGCTTCTCTTCTGTAAAAATTACTCCAAGGAGCAGGCGTTTTGTAGCCTGTTAAATCTAATAATCCTTCATCCACAATAGCTACGGTATAAGCCATTGGGCCACCTTTTTTCTCACTTACCCCAATCTCAAAACGCTCTCCGGGGCGTACACTTTCGGCCATAGCAATTTGAGGTTCCAACTTGGTAGCAGGATCTTCTACCATGATTGGAATGGCTCCATACATACGAATAGGCAAGTCGTTCTTGGTTTGGGCATGGGGCTGCAATAAAGTAACAGTAGCATAAGCATTGGGTGTCATTTCGGGAGTAGCCTTAAACTTAAAGGTAGTGTTTCCTTTTTTGGCTTCTACCCAGTGGGCATCAATTACTTTACTACCATTCTCAATCGTCACCAAAGCACGTCCCACATCCCCCGTAGGAATAGTCAATGTAACCTCATCACCTACATTATAACGCTCGGCATCAGAGGTAAAATTAAGCGCTGTAGCTCCTTCAGGATCACGCTCCTTGGATTTTCCAGCCCAACCGGGCCAATCAATATAGAAAATTTGACCAGAGGCGTGTCCTTCTTTGCCATTGGACACACGCACCAAGTAACGTCCCCATTCAGGGTACTTCACTTCCATTTCCCAATAAGCCTTGCCATTAACGGTACTCACTGTGGCACTTTCTTTTTCATCGCCCGAAACACGGCCACGATAATTGGCCAAGTCATCTCTGGATTTGTCAAACCACCATTTCCAGCTAATTTTGTACAATTTCACGGTCAAATCCTTCACATCTACAGGATTGCCATCTTTGTCTACAGTACGAATTTCTACACGATGTTTCTTATCTGTGAGCAGCATATTTCTCTTGGCATCCCCCTTGGGTACACGCACGCCTACATATACTTTGTAGGGGTGATAAGGCAAGGAAACTTGATTGACACTAAAGTCTCCCCCCGGTTCAAATACCTTGGTCAAGAAAGTGGCTTTGAGCTGCCCTGGGCTGTGTTCTTCTACATTGAGTTCTGTAGTAATATCCGCCAATCCTTCTTCGTTCAATTCGCCTTCAAAAATCACTTGGTCATCTACTTCAAAATTACGAACAGGATCTTGAAAATTAAAGTCGCTGTATTTATCAAACTTGGTATAGCCTTCTCTTAATGTTACATTTACTTTTGCCTTCAAATTCTTAGCAATAGCTCCATGCAACCAAGTAGATTGGAGTTTACCTTCAATTTTCTCGTCTTCTGCCGAAAGTTCTTTCTTACCAAAATCCAAATCAATTTTTAGGCGATTGGGCTTGATGGTTTCGATTTTTAGGGTTTTGCTAAAGCTGGCACCGCCTACTCTTACCGTAGCCAAGTAGTTGCCTGTTGGCGCATCTTCGTCCGTTTTGCAGGTAAAATTGTACATACCACCTACCGACTGGGTGCTGGTTTTCTTTACAATAATAGCTCCTTTGGAGTCTTTGAGTGTAAACACCACAGGGTGATCGGCTGGCAGGGCTTTGTCCTTATCTTCTAAGATAAAATTGAGGAACATTTCATCGCCCGGTCTCCAAACCCCACGCTCGCCATAAATAAAGCCTTTAAGCCCCTTGTGATAGGTCAAACCTGCCACATCAAAACGGCTCATAGACAAGGCATTACCATCATCCAAACGCAAATAGCCGCGCTGTGCGCCTTGCTTGGCAATCAAGAAGAAAGGCTTTTTGGGCAAGTCTGGACGGGCTAGACCCGCTTTGTCTGTTTTGGCTGTAGCTATTTTCTTTTGGTGATAATCGTAGAATTCTAATTCTACATTTTTGATGGGTTCGGTTGTTTCTATATTAGTAACAGCTACCAACATACCATTATCTCCACGTTTTACGACCAAACCTAAATCAGAAGCCAAAATATTGCGTTTGGCGACCAAGGAGGAGCGGTAATAATAACGGCTACAGGGATTGCTCAAATCGTCATAGTCATAATCATCTTCGTAATAATCCCAATAGCTGCTTCCATAACTTGGGCTATCCCAATTGTCGCCCAAGGCCAACATATTTTTCTCCTCCCTGTTTTGCTCATCTTCGTTTACCTCTTGGCAAACATACAAAGAGTAAGAACGCTTAAAACCCAACGCAATTTCATAAATAGCCCCTGGTTCGGGCTTTATCAAATCTGCCAAATCCAAGGAATGCTTGGTCCAGTTGGCCAAGTCCAATCCAGCCGTTTTGTCCAAGGCAATTTTCTTTTCCATGACTACATCGCCAACTCGCTTGAGTTCTTGACTACCTGCAATATCATTGACCTGAAAGAATTGCTTTACATTTTGCTCCCGAATCTTAATGACTCGAACATCTACAGCATTGATATTCACACTTTCAAAAACAATAGGCATCCGATCAGAATTGGGAATAATGTTTCCTTTTCCAATCCAACGTACTTTGGGTTTGATGTCTGAGAAGGTGAGTGTTTCGGTCAATGGCTCAATCAATACCTCTCCTGCATCATTGGTAATAGCATCAGAGATTTTGAGCGTTTTGTCGCCACGCAGTTTTTTGTCTGTAAAGATTTTAATCAAATTATTTTCGATACTACAATCCACACTACTTCCGCCCAATTGTACTAAGCCTTGTAAATTCTGACTCGCATCCAATACATCCGAAAACTCCAATACAATTTGTTGTTCAGGTGCTTCATAACGATAAGTATTGAGATGCTTAAAGTTATCCTTGGCGGGTACATTCACTGTCATAGAGCCATCTTGCTTGGCATTGATGGTTTTTCCTTCCCACTTCCAAGTAATGGGATAGGCTTTGGCCTCTTGGGGCACTTCGTGGATGGTAAATTGGTGATGGGTAGCATCCTCATGCACCCAGTCAATATCCAAACTTTTGTTGCCACGATAAGCTCTCAGCAAGCGTTCCACGGTCTTGGGATCTTCCAAGTCATTGAGTTCTAAGCGGCCTTGTTGTCTCACCCAATTCTTGTTGTTCTTTTTGGTAATAACACTAGCCAAAGGGTCTACACTCACAAACTGATCCTTAATCTTGAATTGAAATTGAAAAACAGCCAATTCTTTGGGTAAGTTTTCTACCAATGCGCCCATACTGAGCTTGGCGGTATAAATTTGCCCCGATACTAGTGCTACATCAGGAATAAACTCTAAGGTTTGAGGGGTCAACCAAACTGCTTTTCCATTGATAGCGGGCTCAAAACTAAACGGATTTTTGGCCAGTTCTTCTTGATCTTCGCCTCCTATTGCCTCCTGAAACATTACTTTGATACTAGAGCGTTTGGAGATTTCACCCTCTGTAAAACCAGACAAGTATTGGTCAAATTCGGCATTGTGTGTCAATCGCTCTGGTTGTTCGTTTTTACCTGTTTGGCAAGCCGTAAAGGCCAGTAATAAAAACAAACTAACCAAAATTAGTGGTGTTCTTCTCATTGGATTTAAGTTGTGTCCCGTGTAAAGGACTTTTGTTATTACAAAAAATAGGATTAGATGCTAATGGGTAAAATAGTGATACCGTCTGGTGCTTTGGCAGACAATGTGATATGATAACGCCTTTCATGAATCATACAATGATCACATTGTAACAACAATATCATTTCTTGGTCATTCAACCATGTATAGCTGTAATTAATTGTCGTGCGGTTATCTTCTGGCAAATTGATACCTCCCAAATAGCATTCTTGTTGTTCTTTATGTTGAGAATATAGCAATATTTCAGGAGTTTGGTGCATCATTCTTTCTTTTTGATAAAGAATTAGTTGATACTTCCCATTTGGTGCTACAATCTTTCCCCAAAGTTGCTGAGAGTAACTCTGGGTTTGCAAGAGCAACAAAATGGCCCACCCAAATAGAGAAAGAGAGGCTACAACAGATGTTTCTTTCTTCATAGGATTTTACAATAAAGGGATTATGGGGATTTTTTTTTACAGTACAAATTGATTTACTGCCTTTTACAATTTCAAAAATAATACAAAAACACGGAAAAATAAGCAGACCAAACTAGGATTGAGTATTTGGCAGCTTAGTTGATTAGTTGGTATAAAGCATAAATATTAATACCTTTGAAGCTCCGATTGAAATAAAGCCAAAAAAAACTCAAACACTCTATTTATCAGATAAATACACAAAATTAATAAAATAATACAAAACTAAAACATTTTTATTTTAATTAAAACATTAATAACACAAAAATTCTATTTATAAGTATGAAATTCCTCTTTATCCTTGTAATAATAGCTTCCTGCTCTTTTGGTATAATTGCACAAGAGGGCCTCAAGCTCGGTGCCTATCTTACTCCTTGTGTATCTTTGTCTTTTAATCAGGAGGATAAGCAAAAAGGAAATACACTTCAACAAAAAACCTCCTTTGGGTATACCACTGGTTTGCTTCTAGGGTATGGTATTACAGAGATATTGAGCATATCTACAGGGGTAGCTTATTACGAACATCGCATTCAATTTGAGCACCAGCGCACAAGATTGGCCAATGACAATGCTGATCCAAATTTAGGGGCGACTGCTCTACGACGTTCTCAATATATTAGAGTCCCCCTGATGGTGGGTTTGGCATCAGACCCCAATCGTCAATGGGGAGTATTGGCACGCTTTGGTCCTCATTTCAATTTTTTGGTGCAAGCCAATTATTACGATGCTCGTCTCGAAGGCTATAGCAATTATAACGCTCAACAAGGAATAGACTTGAGGCAAGAAATTTCTTTGTATCAAGAGAACTCCAATGGTGGTCTAATCAAGCAAGGTGGAACTGCCCCCATTTATCAAATTTTTGTGCCGGGGGTTACGGCTGAAGTAGGCGTGCAATTTCGAGTCAATGACCAAGTAAAGCTCACAGCATTGGTTCATGTAGAGGGTTCTTCTAATCCTGAAGCAGAAGGGGCTGCAAGCCTAGCTCACAACCTCAATAGAGGCGATTATTTGGTCACGACCAACCCATTTGATAACCCAGTGCTTGCCCAATTGGACAATAATAAACAACAAATAGAAGCAACTCCTTTTGATGCTGTATTTCCCAATTATACCAACCCAAATGCTCCTAATGCAACCACTAGAGCCACTACTTGGCAAATGATGGTAGGACTTCAATTGGGGATTGTATATACACACAAAAATAATTAACCTTTTACTTCAACCTTTTGGTTAATATCAAAAAAAACAGTAATTTTACATTGAAATAAAAAATCACTATCTAATTTCAATGCGTCATTTTATACACCTTGTTTAGTTTTTTAGACAAGTTACTAGAAATTATTTATACCTTTGACGCATTCATTTTTATGGTACATTTAAAATTTACACAATGAAAAACTTAACTTTATTAATAGCTGCATTATTGTTGGCAGGACAGACATTTGCCCAGTCAGGTTTAGAATTGACAGCTGGCTATACACCGGGGGTTTCTTTTATCCTCAATGACGATGATTTTGCAGCAGGTGAACAATTGAACTATCAAGTTACTTATGGTTCACATGTAGGGTTAACGCTTGGCTACAACTTTTCAGAAAAAGTAGGTGTTACTACTGGTTTTGGCTTGGCTTCTATTAACCAAAATTATGTTACCGATTATGATAATCGTACAAGAGATGAGCAAGACTTCGCCAACCGCCGTCTAACTTACATTCGCATTCCTTTGATGGTACGTGTTGGAGGCGACCCAACTGCTCCGAGCAGTGCCTTTTTCCGTTTTGGCCCTCACCTAGACTTCTTGGCTGGTGCTACGGGTTATCAAGATATTAATTTAGGTATTTTGGGTCGTGTAACTAATTCGGACAACTATCGCAACTACCGTACAATTTTCTCTACAGAAGATGAAGATATTTTCAGCAATATGGTTATTGGTTTGACAATGGAAGTGGGTGGCCGTATTCGTATTAGTGATGTAATGGGTGTATTGATTCTATTCCACCTAGAGTCTTCACTTACTAACTCTGAAGGAGAAGATGCTTGGAAAATCTTTGAAAGCAACAGTGCTCAAGAACGTGCTCAATCTTGGAATGTAATGCCCGGTTTGAACGTGAGCTTCCAGTATGTACTAAACTTCAACTAAAATTATACCGTATAAATAAGATTATTGAAGAGCAATGCCCACAAGGGCATTGCTCTTTTTGGGTTGAAATTAAGCAGTTGCTTTACCTAAAAACAAAACCATTGGCAAAAATACCAGCCGTATACGCATCTACTAAAGTACCATCTAAGCGAAAACGCTGCACTTGGGCTGGATTAATCCCCGAAGAGGTAGCCGCATACAAATACTGTGTTGCTGGATCATACCCCAAACCATAATAACTCCCTGCCAATAATGCCTCCTCTAGTCCTGTCGCTATATTGTAACGCCATACTTGCCCTGCTCGGGTATAAAATAGCTGCTCCTTGGACGTGCTATTGATAAGCAAATTTCCAATAGGATCACCCTTTCCAAAATTAATTTCTTGTGCAATGGTATTGGTAGCTGGATCAATGGCAATGAGCTTGCTTTCGGTGCTATTGGCCGTATCAATATTGGGGTAGGTCAAGTAATTGATTTCGCCAGCACAAGCCACCCACAATTTTCCTTGCCCATCTTCTACGATACCACTAGGCTTATCAGCTACCGCTATCACTTGCACCACTTGCCGTTGCTGCACATCAAAAACCGTCACTTTATTATTGCTACCCAAACCACCAATATGGGTAATGTACAACAAGCCATTTTGGAGCAACAACCGCTCTGGGCCTTGCTCTACAGGAATGCGCTCCAACAAGGTATTGGACACCAAATCAATTCGTGCCAAACTCCCTGTTAGGCCATCTGCACCCCATTCTGTTACATAGGCTTCTGTATTGGAAACGGGCAAACAATAACGCGGCAAACGCAAACCTGTAATTTGGGCTTTTTCGGCAAAAGTAGCCGCCTCCACCACTTCTATTTTATTAGAATTATTGACCACGATATAGCCCTTGTCGCCCTCAAAAACCAAGGACTGCACCACATCGCCCAAGTCACGCTGGTTCTTCTTCCAAAAAATGCGCTGCGTAATGGTGTTGTCCGCTCTATCAAAATGGCTAATCGTTCCCGAAGTATTGCCAAACATCCCCTCATTAATCACAAACACCCCTTGGCTGTATTGCCCCACAGAATTAGGCAAGGGCTCGGGCTTATCACAAGCCCCCCACAATACCCAACTGGCTAGTACTAATATTCTTATCCTCATCAAATTCCTAAATTTTCTCTAATCTTTTCCCAAAGGGTCAATTTCTTTTTCTCGCCATAAGGCCCATCTTCATAATAACTATAGTCGTAATCTCCCTGACGAATGGAACGTTTGAGTTGCCACCATCTCCAAATCATAATTACCAATAGTACGGGCACCAAATATCCCCAAATCATAGCTTCTTGTTTTTGTTTTAAAATTAATGCCTCGCCCCCTTCATAATCCCAAACACATGCAGCACCGCCGGAAATACCGCATCCATAGACTCGGCCGCCCCTTTGGTAGAACCCGGTAAGGTCAGCACCAAGGTTTGCCCTTTGACCCCAGCCACAGAACGCGAAAGCATGGCATAAGGCGTTCGCTCTTGTCCATAATTTCGCATGGCCTCCACAATACCTGGAATTTCTCTATCCAGCAAGGGCTGTACCGTATCGGGCGTTACATCTCTAGGCGACAAACCTGTTCCTCCTGTAAAAATGAGCAAATCAATCCCTTCGGTACACCAATGGTTGACTTCCCTAGCAATCGCTGCTGGCTCATCAGGAATAATGGTGTAAGCAGCAATGCTTGTAGCTGTTGTTTCCAATTTCTCAATAATAGCCTTGCCAGCCTTGTCCTGCTTTTTGCCGGCTGCAATAGAGTCCGAACAAACCACCACCGCCGCCCGCAAATTTTGGGGATGCTTGCCTCTATAATCTGATTTGCCACCCTTCTTTTTCAGGAGCTTGATGGTGCCAATTTCAATGCCCTTGTCAATGGGCTTGAGCATGTCGTACATGGTCAAAGCCACCAAAGATGCGCCGTGCATGGCTTCTACTTCTACGCCTGTTTTGTAAATGGTTTTGACGGTTACATGAATGATAATGGTCAAACCCTCAATAGTATAGGCCACATTGGTATATTCTATGGGCAAGGGGTGGCAATCTGGGATCAACTCCGCCGTCTTTTTTACGCCAAACAAACCGGCCACCTTGGCCATTTCCAATACATCGCCCTTGGGTACCGTTTTGTGCTCAATGGCTGCAATCGTCTCAGCCCTGCTCACACAGACCCTCGCCTCTGCGGTAGCGATTCTTAAAGTGTTGCTTTTGTGTGTAATGTCTACCATTAGTTATAATTTTGGTGCCGTGGGTAAGTTGATAACCAACTTTAAGTTGGTTATCAACTCACCCACGGGCATATCAAGACAACTCAGATTGTTCGATAATTTCAAAGTATTTAGTCCCCTACAATCTATTCTCCTTCCACTGGTGGCTCTCATCCTCAAAAATCTCCTTGCCAAAAATAGGCACTTCCCTCTTAATGGCCTCTACAATATGCCTCGAAGCTCGATAACAAACATCTCGGTGTACCGAAGAAACAAAAACAAACAAACAAATTTCGCCTGCTGCTACTGCCCCCAAACTGTGGTGAATGTGCATACAAGTAATATCAAACTGCTCAAAGGTACTTTCCCGAATCTCGTGCAATTTTTCCTTCGCCATTTCCTCATAAGCCGTGTATTCGATGGCCTTTACGGTCTTGCCCTCTATCACATCAGCACGCACCTGCCCCAAGAAGATATTGTGTGCTCCAATATCGGTCTTGCTCTGGTGCTTGGCTATAGAGCTTGCAATAAAAGCCGCAGGAATGCCCCCCTGCATAAATACTTTTTTGGGTATTTTAAGTTTGCTCATACTACCTATTTTTTGTGAAGGTAAGAATTGTTGGATAGAGGCAAGGAATCTGATTGGAATAATGATGGTTTTGAGGGAGCTTTGTTATCTTTATTAGAATTTTAACTTAAATTTTATCACCCCATCAGGCAGGGCTGTTAAGTTCTAAATTTAGATTATGTTTAACGCTACGTTTAGGAATCCCGAAGGGATGAAATGATTGTAGCTTTGTTCATAAAGCGTATTTTTGAACCCTGAAAGGTAGGGCTGTTAAGTTCTAATTGTCACCACTCCGAAAGGCGAATCCCGAAGGGACGATTTAATGATTGATACAGTGTATCAATTGTTAAATTGCCCTGAAAGGGTGATATATTTATCTTGTATGGTAATAATGACACCCTTTCAGGGTTCAATCGTGCTTTATAGGCATTATTACTATAATAATATCACCCCTTCGGGGTTTTTCCAGCAGCATTCATATTAGTTTTTTCAGAACTTAACAGCCCTGCCCAACGGGACGACATAAAACAAAGAACGAAGCATTCCTTCCGAACACAGCGAGCGAAAAGTCCTGAAAGGACGACATAAAACAAGGAAGGAAGCATTCCTTCCGAAGAAACGTGTAGAAAGTAATATTATACCGCCCCTACCCCCCAGCAAAAGGCGGCAACAAGGCAATTTCATCAGCCGCTTGAAGCCGCTGCTCGGCAGGCACAAAAGCCCGATTCACCGCCACCCGAAAAGGCTTGTCCTGCAAGGCAGGGTGCAATTGGTACAACTGCTCTTGTAGAGTAGCTACGGTACAATTGGCAGCTACGGTGAGCTGCTCTTGCTGACATTGGGTAGCCTCAGCCACCCAACCAAAATAGTTAATGTTCAAAATCATATAGGAGTTGTTGATAGGCTTTTGGTGTATTAATATTGCTCAAATGCTGGCTCCAAGGTGCAGGACAAGGGCACAATTGCAGCGGCAGTTGCTCCAACACAGCCATTAGTCGATATTGCTGCTCTTGTAGAGCTTTTTCAAAAATGGGCTGCTGGCTTTTGGCATAAATGCCTACCAAGGGCTGCCAATGCTCCTGCAAGGTAAAAATAGTTGTTTTACTTGGAATATGGCTACTGATTAAATATTCTAATACAACAGTTGTAACTAAAGGAATGTCACAACTCAAAACCAGTGCATAAGGCGTGCTCATCTGCCGCAAGGCTGTTTCAATACCTGCTACAGGGCCTTGCCCTTGGTACTGATCGGCCCAAATGGTGCCTTGCCAAGTGCTGCCCACTGCCCCATTATCAACCACCGCTACTTCCTGCACCAATGGCCGAGCTGCGGCTGCAATGCGTTCCAAAAAAGACAGCCCACCCAAGGTTAATAAAGCTTTGGCTTGCCCCATTCGTCTGCTTTGTCCACCTGTCAGAATCACGGCTGTTAGCGCTTTTGGATGTATCATTTTATGATAGAATTTGAAAAGAGTGGCTGGTTCCCAAATCTAGAGTTTGGCCTATGGTTAGTTGTTGGGCTTGTTGGGGGCTAATAGGCAGGGTGAGTTGTTGTTGCCCTACTTGCACCACCACAGAACTGGCATGAATGGCTATGACTTGGGCTTGCAATTGTACTACCAAGCCTTGTGCCTCAAAATAAGCCCGTGGCTGCTCATACCACTGGGCTTGGCCTGCTTCCAGCACCAATAAATAATCGGCCAATTGCAACAATTCATCCACATCATGACTGACCAATACAGTGGTGCAATTCCAAGTTTGGTGCAATTGAGCCAGCAAACCCTGCAATTGTTGGCGCAATGGCCCATCCAAGGCCGACAAAGGCTCATCTAGCAATAACAAAGCAGGCTCCAAGGCCAAGGCACGTGCCAAGGCTAGGCGTTGCTGCTGCCCTCCCGATAATTGGGCAGGATATTGTTTTTTTAGGTTTAATAAATTGGTTGCTGTTAGCAATTGTTGTATTAGGGCTTGGTTAGAAGTGGCAAACTCTAAGTGGGCTTGTACCGTCATATTCGGAAACAAGGCATAATCTTGAAAAACAAACCCTACACGCCTTTTTTGAGGTGCCCAATGGATTTTTTGAAGCGCATTGTACCAATATTCTGCTCCTACTTTTAGGTGGCCATCTTGAGCCTTTTCCAAACCAGCCAATAGACGCAAAAAAGTAGTTTTGCCTGCTCCTGATACCCCATAAACCCCCAATACAGCCCCTTGGGGCAATTGTCCACTAACTTCCCAATCCTGCCAGCCTTGGGTGGTTTGTAGTTGTTTATGAAAATGAAAATCTAGCATCAGAATCGGCTATTTTTGTTTGAATGAAGTCCTACTATTCAATTTATAAGTAATTGCTAAAATAACAAAACTGAGCAGCAGCAATACCAAGGCATAAAAATTAGCTTGCTCATACTCCAAGGTTTCTACATGGTCATACACGGCCACAGAAGCCACTAGGGTTTGGCCGGGAATCTTGCCCCCAATCATTAATACCACCCCAAATTCACCAATAGTATGGGCAAAACTCAACACAATGCCCGTGAGCAAGGCAGGGCGAATATTGGGCAATAATACCCTCCAAAAAACCTCCCAATGCCCTTTTCCCATGGTGTAGGCAGCTTCTCGCAAAGAAGTAGGCAAATTCTGCAAACCCGCCTGTACAGGCTGCACCATAAAGGGCAAACTATAACACATAGAACCCAATACCAACCCCCAAAAAGAAAAAATCAATTCCACCCCCAAATATTCATACAACCAAGCCCCCACTGTCCCTCTCCTAGACCACAAGAGCAACAAATAAAAGCCCAATACTGTTGGGGGCAATACCAAGGGCAAGCCTACCAAGGCTTCTAATAAAAACTTAAAACGTGCCTTGCTTTGCGCCAAATAAGCAGCCAAGGGCAAACCCACCACCAATAAGCCGATGGTGGTCACCACGGCCAATTGTAAGGACAACCACAAGGGCTGCCAATTCATTGTTTCCATGTTGGTCATTCGTTTTTTTGTGCTATAGATGATAACCAACTTGTAGTTGGTAATCATCTCCCCTATGGCAAGGCATAGCCGTATTTCAATAAAATAGCCTGTGCTTGGGGCGATTGCAAAAATTCATAAAAGGCGCGTGCTTGGGTGGAAATAGCGCCCTCCAAAGGCTGAATGAGTGCCACTGCTTGTGGCAATTGATAGGCTGCCAACACCAAGAATTGCCCCTTGCCCTTCAATTTGGGGTGCAATGTACTAGAATGGGCTGTCAAAGCAAAATCGGCCACTTCATTGTACAAATACACATTGACTTGCTCTATATTTTGTCCATAGACCAATTGCTCGTTCCAAGCTTGCCCCAAGCCTGCTTCTTGTAGAGCATGTTGTGCCAATTGGCCGTAAGGGGCGGCTTTGGGATCGGCCAGTACCAAACGTTGGTGGGGCTGCAATTGGAGGGCAGATAAGGAAGCTGGCAAGGGTGCGGCACGACTCCACAGCGCTAGGCTGCCCTTGGCATACACTACAGGGGGCAGGGCAGTTCGGCCTTGCTGCTCCAAATAAGCAGGATAGGCACTATCGGCCGATAAAAAAATGTCTATGGCTGCTCCTTGTTCTATTTGGGCAGTTAGTTTGCCTGATGCTTGCACATAATTCTCAAACAAAACATCCTGCTTTTCTTGATAATAGGCTTGCAAGGCTTTTAGTACAGGCTGGGTGGAGGCTGCTGCTGCTATTTTTATAGTAGGCTGCTGGGGCTTGGTGGTATTGGCAGGTGCTGGTGTTGTGGTACAAGCACTGATAAACATAAAAAACAAAAGATAACAAGCATATTTTAAGCTTGTTGGAGCATTATTATAATAATAAACAAACATAATTTTCTCTTACTGTGGCAACCAATGTACTTCTACGGATGCGCCTTTGGCTAAATCATAAACGGTTTCTGGTACATAAACCAAGGCATTGGCCCAAGCAAAGGACTGTAACATGGCCGAGCTTTGTTGTTCTAGTATTTCCACGGCTTGGCTGGTAGCATAAGCCTTTAGGAATTGTGCCCGATTGCCTTTTCTGTGATAAGCCTCTGATAAGGGCAAATGACTTTTGGGCAGGCTGTAATGGGCATACCCTTGACATTTTTTGAGGGCAGTTAGGACATATTCATAATAACAACTCAAGGCAGCAGCCGGATTGCCCGGCAAGGCAAATACAATACAATTGTCCTTGGTGCCTAGGTATAAGGGCTTGCCCGGTTTTTGGTGTACTTTGTAAAACAGGGTTTCCACCCCCAAATGGGGCAACACTTGCCCTACAAAATCATAATCGCCTACAGAGATGCCCCCCGAAATAATTAAGACATCTACAGCTTGCAATTGTCCTTGCAACAAAGCTAAAGTTGTCAAATAGTCATCTTCAATCACCTGCATGGTTGCACCACCAAACCCCGTTTGCTCTAAGGCAGCTTGCAGCATTTGTCCATTGCTCTCATAGATTTGGCCCAGTTGCAAGGCTTGACCGGGGGCTACCAATTCACTTCCCGTCACTACTATTCCCACTTTGGGCTTGCAAAAAACCAGCACCTTGGTAATGCCCATACTCGCCAAAAAACCTATAGTGGCTGGTGTAATGGCTGTGCCTGTTTGGAGTGCCAAGGCTCCTTGTTGGATTTGCTCGCCTTTGGGGCGAATATTGAGCCCTTGTTGGATGTCTGGGGGAACCACAATTTCATTGCCCTCTACCACTACTTTTTCTTGCTGAATAACAGCTTGTGCATCAGCAGGCACAGGCGCACCTGTAAAAATTCGTACGGCTTGCCCAGCTTGTAGGCGGGTATTCCAAGTACTTCCCGCCGCCACTTCGCCCACTAGTTGGTACCGTTCCTCTGCTCCCAAACACAGGGCATAGCCGTCCATGGCCGACTGATTAAAAGGTGGCAAAGCCAAGGGGGCATGTACCCCTTGCGCCAATACATAGCCCTCTGCTACTGCCAAATCAAGGTACTGCGTACGCAAAGTAGGCTTCAAATCATCAACCAGTCTTTTGGCTTCTTCTACCCCTATCATGGTGCTTTTTGTTAAAAATATTGAAGTGTTTATTTTTACTAATACTTCGTGGATTTTTTACTTTACTGATTCCTTTGTACACTGTACAAAGGAAGTCAGATCGCTTTGCGAGTACAAAAAAGCTAAAAAAGCATCTTGTATCTAATTGATTATCAGCTTTTTATGATTTCAACTTGTTTTCTATAATAAACTGATAATCAATTAGATACGATTTCCAACGAAGTAAGGTTCTACAACAAGATAGAAAAATTGGCTGCTAGGAGACATATATTTTAGAATATTTGTGTGTCTAGTATTCAAGTTGTTTGAAAATCTAACAAGATGCTTGTATTTTGTTCCTACTATTTCTGTCAAGCTGCTATTTTGAGCGAGTAAGCAGCATTTCACATCACGTAAATCGCCAAATTTCATGAATGACGCTTCCACCCCTCTTAATTCAGAAGAATCCACTACCTCTTATGAGCCTTCTGCTTCCGATTCTCAACCCACCCCCAAAAATTATGAACAAGCGGTGGAGCGTGTCACCCAAGCATTAGAACAAGAAGGGCCAACAAGCAACTTGGAAAAACTGCTGTTTGGAATTGGTTGTAGTATTTGTATTATTTTAGTCATTCCTCTGTTATTGGACGTACTCTCTTATCCTAGCTGGTTGGAAGTCATTTATGATTTCTCTATCTTTGTGGAAGCATCTTTGCCTCTAATTGTTAGTTTTTTCTTAAAAAACAAACGACAAGCAACTATTTTGCGTATTGGGGGTACTATAATATTGTTGATGTATGTACTGAGTCATCAAATGTAGTACAGCACAACTCTACCAACTGTTTTTTATATTCTTAGTAAAAAACCTACGATACCTTAACAATAGTAACATGAGCGATAAACCACTAGTAAATAGAGTAGCCAAGAGTGGCATCATTACCCTTAATTTGGAAGATTATTACCCCAAGGAGGAAATATTGGTATTTGATATAAAGGATTATCTTTTTAGGGGATTAATTCTGCGAGAAAAAGATTTTAGGGCGGCAGTGGCCGAGCATGATTGGACACAGTATCAAGGTAAAAACTTGGCAATTTACTGCTCGGCAGATGCTATTGTGCCTATTTGGGCTTATCAATTGGCAACGATTGAGGCTACACCTTATGCCAAAAAAATTGTACATGGCAATGCAGAGGATTTTGTGGTGGCACATTATTATAATGTTTTGCAGACCTTGGATTTGCAACAATATGAGGATAAGAGAATTGTGATTAAAGGGTGCAGTGACCAACCTGTGCCTGCTGCTGCTTATATGGAATTGGCGCACTTACTAACCCCTATTGCCAAAAAAATCATGTATGGAGAGCCTTGTTCTATGGTGCCTCTTTACAAGAAAAAATAAGATGGATAGTGCCATTTGTTAATAACCAACTTAGAGTTGGTTATTAACACACCCACAGACCTATCCATTGCATTTATAATTATTAGGCTTCCATTGATCTTTTACGCTTTGTTTTTGAATACAGAAAGTTTTGGCTATTGGTTTTGAGGCGTTGATTCATTTGTTATTTAGGCAAAGTATCGGCTTTCACACAGATCGTTCCTCCAACTTTATCATGCCAAGTCTTGCCTCGATCATTAGAAAAAATACTGAGAATAGAACCCATGTACAAGCAAAGCCCTGCTATTGTAAATACGCTCGCCAGCACAACCCACGTATCGTCTAGTCCTACTGACAAGGCCAATACATTAATCAACAAAATCCCCGCATACATAGGCATCCAAAGCATAAATCTCTTGACCGAATCGGCTAGTGCAATAGGAGTAAAATTGCCATCATCTTTGACCACTCGAATGCCTACAAATTGCTTTCCTATGGTTTGTCCACTATTGCCCTCCAACAATATTTTGTAGATAGGATAGGTCAAGCTAGAAACAAACACTGCAATCAATGACCCATCGCCTCCTAACAGCACCCCAAGAATACCCGTAACAATATTAATAGCAATATTATCAATAAAAGAGGCACCAAAACGCTCTCCCTTGCTCGGGTAAATCGCTTTCCGCTCATCGGACTGTTCTAAACTGTTATCATCTAATAAATTAAGACTCATGTTGTTGTATTTAAAATTATTTAATTAGGTGTTAATTTACGCTGTAGTACTAGTGCTATAGATTGCGCTCTATTTTTTGCCCTTTGAGCAATTGCTCCCTCAAATAACTGATCTACACGCTGTTCAAATATTTGTAACCATTGCTCAAAATGGGCGACAGTAAGAGGTGTCTTTTGATGCAAATCTTGGTGTATTTTTAGCACATTGCGTCTATAACCATTGGCCTGCAGTAGAGCCTGCTCCCAAAAATCAGTCAACAAAGGCAAATGAGCCACCAAATCTAACTGCGCCACCTCCAAAAAAATATGCTGCATCTCTGTTTCTAACAATAAGGTTTCATAAAACAACTGCAACAATTGCTCAATATCTGCCCTAGTGCTAATGTCTCTTTTTTTCATAATAAATAGCGGCACCATTACAGCACTTTTCCTGCTTTAACAATCACTTTTTTGTACAAAAAATGCCCCTGAGCATTGTAATAATAATGAATTTCTTCCTCTCTTCTATCGGCAATATATTGGCCTTTTACCTCCACATAAGCCCCTTGCTCTTGTGCCCAAGGCAGCAGCTCCCTATATACACCATGCAAACGCCCGTCTTGGAAGGTATACGTCCGAAAAGAGGTTCCATCCTCCCTAAACGAATTTTCTAAACCATGTTTTTTTCCTTCTCTATAAAATCTATACTGTGTTAGATGAGGCTTATTGTAATAAAAACGCTCTACCATGGTGTCCCCATTTACCAAATACCGCAAAGTATAACGAAATTTAGTCGTGGTATTGGTATCTATTCCCAAGACCGCATAATCATCCCACTGTCGGGCATAAACCCCTGTAATAATATCTTGCAAGATTTTGTACTCTTCATCCCCCGTGTGTGCATAGCTCCTCCATTGGCTCGCTTTAAGCCCCCGTACATACTGGGCAGTTATTTTGAGCTCGCCACTATAGGCAAAATACTGCCAAATACCGTAAGGTACCCCCTCTTGGTAACGCCCCTTGGCCCATACCTTGCCATAAGGCGAATACTCTACAAATTCTTCTACTGAGGAATGCTGTATCAATTGCTCCAATACCTTTAGCTGCCGACGAGTATTGGCTGCTTTTAGTGCCTCCAATTTGGGACAATACAATGTCTCAGCAAGGGTGGCTTCGGCATAGACCAAATGGCAACTTTTACGTTTTAGTAGAGCCGTGGTGTAAGCATTGGCTTGTATTTGTACCAATTGTCCAGCCTTGCAATTCTTGTAGGCTTTTTGTATTCTAAAAGTCAACCAACTAGTATCTGATTGGGCTGGTATTTTTTGTTGTAACAATACCCCTACAAACACTTTTTGTGCATTGTTGTAATGATAAGTAGTAGAATGATGCTCGCCTGTAGCACAAGCTCGTACACGACTAGCCCATACAACAAGCACTAAGAAGAAAAAAAAATAGAGGAGCCTTTTTAAGAACATACAAGAAAAGGGTATTTTAGCCTAGTTTATTTTTGTGAGAAGGTGCATTAAAATACAGAAAAACATTATTACAATGATGCAGAAAAAAAATTTATGGAAGGTATATTCTCCTGTTTTTTATTATTGTTTGATGGGTTTATTTTTATTCAATGCTTGTACCAAAAGTATTCCCAACTCCAATGACTGGGAACGTTCACAACTCAAAGGCAAGGTACAGCAGTTGGAAGAATGGAATTACAACAGTTATAATACGTTTAATAACGATCAACATGCTTCTCGCCAAATCAATTGGTTCACCAACCAAGGAATGCTTACCAAAGGTGTTTTTTATGAAAACGACCATCGCCTGCGTTGGACACACTACACGTACCGTACAGATAGTGTTTGGATTAGAAGAACCTTGCAAATAGATGGCAGAGAAGAGCAAAACCAAAATTATTGGCTGTATGAACTCAATGAATATGGCCAACAACAAACCCTCACCTCTCTATTGCTAGACACCAGTGTCTTTTACAAAATTAACATAAGTTTTAATGAGCAACAACTTCCTATCACCCTAGATTATACCGACAAAAAAAATCCAAACATCATTCCTTGCCAAACCCAAAGAAGCTACAACGAACAACTACAATTGATACAAGAAAAGGTCTATGTTTATGATAAGGCCAACCAACAATGCAGCCCCCAGCCCTCTGTTTCTACCTACACCTACAACAAACAAGGACACGTTCTAAGAGAAAAAATTGTGTACTTCAATGGCACAGAGGAAATCTATTCCTACCAATACCAATATGATGATAAGGGCAATTGGACTACTCGTATACACTATAAAGGGGATGATGTAGTGGCGGCCACTAAACGCAAACTTACTTATTATGATTAACAACAGGCTACGTCAACGAAGCAGATTCCAGCCAATTAACCCCTTTTTTGAGCTGTTGCAATGTTTTTTCCTCTTCAGAATTGGCGGCTGGCTCATAACAATAGGCCCACTCGGCTCTAGGCGGCAAACTCATCAAGATAGATTCTGTACGGCCATTGGTTTCTAGTCCAAACTTGGTGCCTCTATCCCAAACCAGATTAAATTCTACATAACGCCCACGGCGCAAACGTTGCCAATTCAATTCATTTTCTCCATACTCCAAGTGGCGGGTCTGCTCTACTTGGTGGCGATACAAAGGCACAAAAGCATTGCCCACATCCTGCACAAATGCCCACAATTGCTCCTTGCTCATCTGTGCATCGGCCTGCAAACGATCAAAGAAAATGCCTCCTATCCCACGGGTTTCATCTCTATGTTTGAGATAAAAATACTCATCTGCCCAAGGCTTAAACTGATTGTAATAATCTGGATGATGGCGATCACACAACTCTTTGAGCTGCTGGTGAAAATCGGCCGCTAAACGCTCGTCAATGTAATGGGGAGTCAAATCTATACCTCCGCCAAACCACCAAACCCCATTGCTCATTTCAAAATAACGAACATTCATGTGAATAATAGGCGTGCGTGGCGAGCGAGGATGCAGCACAATAGATACACCGGTAGCCCAAAAGGTAATTTCCTCCTCTTTTTGGGGCTCCATTTTGAGCAATTGCAGTAGTTTTGGGGGCATTTGGCTGCCCAAGCCCGAAAAATTGACCCCTCCTTTTTCTAGGACAGCACCATCCTGAATAAGCCGTGTTCTTCCTCCCCCTTCATGCTCATGCTGCCACAAATCTTGCTCAAAGGAGGCCACCCCATCCAGTTCCTCCAGCCCCAAACAAATGTTGTCTTGCAATTGTTGAAACCAAGTTGTAATCTGCTCTTTTGTTGCCATGCTTTTGTTGTTTTTCTTTGAATAATCTAAGAAATTCTCCAAAGATACAGGAATAGAAGATTATGTTTGTCAAAAGTGGTCAAAAAAATTTCTGGAAGTCGTTCGCAAATGTGTAGAAGTGTTATCTTTATTTGTGCTTTTCAAATTCTTATTCTTCAATATGTCCATCGGTCAAAAATTATACAATAGCATCTCGCCTCCTGCCTTTAAGCTGTTGCCCAAGGAGCAACGCCTAATGCAGCAGATGTACCCCCAAATTGACTGGAAAAAAGTTGAATTTCACACTCGTATGCCTTGGTTTATGCAGTATACCTTTGCCATTGGTGTAGCACTACCTTCGGCTTATAATCGAGAAAAAGTACACATATACCTCCGAGAAAAAGACCAAAAATCGCTCAACGAACGTTTGGCCATCATGGTACACGAAGCCTTTCACGCACAACAGTACCACGACCTAGCAAGCATGAACAAAGGCAGTTGGGGATGGGGTTACAATAGGCGTTTTATGCGTTACTACTTGGGTTGGTACTTCCAGATGCTTTATGAGGGCTTTTTTAAGAACAAATTGACTTGGAAAGACACCAAGCAACAGGCTTATCGCCAACATCCAATGGAGCTAACTGCCTACAGGCAAGAGGGCATTTTTCGCAACCATATCAATGCCTACAGAGGGCATTCCGTCATTGGCTTTTTTAAACAAGTCCCTCAGCTTATTTGTACCAATAGCCATGTTCCCCCTGCACCTGCTTTTGTTTTTCATATTACGGCTACACTACTCTGCGTATTAATTGCCTTGAGCAAACCACTACTAGATGCCATTTTGCTGCCGCTTGCACTGCTCTTAGGCGGTCGTTCCGAAACACCCGCACCACAAGAGTCATAAATACAGCAGGGCTGCTAAGTGCTGTATTATCTAAAGCTTAAGGTGTCGCCCTAATGGGGCTTTTTTCACTTTTTAGTTGGTTTTTACCAATATTGCGCCCCTCTAGGCAGGGCTGTTAAGTTCTAGAAAACACCTCCGAATATTGTTGAAAAAATCCCGAAGGGATGGCATTATCACTTGTATATTAATAATATCATCCCTTCGGGATTTAAAAATACGCTTTGTAAACAAAGCTATAATCATATCATCCCTTCGGGATTAACAATTTGCAGCATCAACAATTAGAACTTTAAAAAAAAATCTGAATGCTGTAGGAAAAACCCCTTCGGGCAGGGCTGTTAAGTTCTGAAAAAAGCTAATTTGAATGCTGCTAGAA
>CAYULH010000028.1:0-49313 GCA_964445645.1 uncultured Aureispira sp.
TAATTTACCCAGTTGTTACGGTAACTCTTCATTCCAAGCCTACCAGTCCCGTATAGAGCTACTTCTTGCAAACGTTTGCTATAAACAATAGAATCAATAGGGAACGAAGAACCGCTGCCAGGTAGACCCAAATTCTCCCGAATAGTATCCACCATTTCATAAATCCCCATGATATTGCCACTCGCATCTCGAATATAAATCGTACTCACTCTATCACCGTCAACTACTTTGGTTTTGCTCAAACGCTGCCCCATTGCATCGTAACTATACTCCAATGGACTTTTTCCACTTCCTATCGTATACGTTACTTTTTCTATTTTGTTACTCAAATCCCATGCTATATTGGCTATATCTTGAGAATTATCTTGTATTAAATTACCAATGGCATCATAAAGATAATTTAAAGTGTCTTGATCGGCCAAATCACCCACTGTTGGAATACCTGTCCCCACATCATCTATAAAGTTGAGTTGGTTGTATTTGATACCTGTTGAGGTAGTAGACAAATGCGGACTGGTGTATTTATATTGTAAATTATCTATTAATGTTCCTTTATGATAACGTTTTAGGGTTTCTATGTTGCCATTGCCATCATAGCTGTATTCGGTATCATGGCGTTCGTTGACAGCATCTTTTGTCCAGTTGTTGTTGGCCCAATGATAAGAACGGGCTTGCTTGATGCGGTGTAGGGCATCGTACTGATAGACCATGGCATTGGTAGCTTGTTGGTCTGGAGTATTGGTGGCTAAGGCTGGCAAATGGGTTATCATAAAGGCAATATTGCCATTGTATAAGCCTGTGGTGCTGCCTGATATAGCTGGTCGCAAGTCTCCATCAAAGATACTGGTGTTGTTGTGTTCTAGTGCTCCTAAAATAGAGCCTCCTATGGGCTTGTAATCTTCTCTGTGATAACCCAAATAATAGGCTTGTTCGTCCTTGCCTATCCACTGGTTGGGATTAAACGTGCTACCTGAAGTATAGCCATCCTTACCCATATCTGTAGCAGGACTGGTATTATTTACCCCTTTTATCCAACCTTGTAAGCTGTAATAATAATCCATGCCTTGCACGTTGTCTGTGCCTAGTTCTACCCTAGCTAATGGGCCGTGTGCATAATAAAAATAGCGGGCTTCTTGATGCCACAAATAGCCATCATTACTAGTCCATACGTGCGTTAATCTGTTGTCAGCATCATATTCGTATTTGTGATAATAAGCATCCTTGGTGCCTTTCTGAAAGGCTACTTGATTGACGTTGCCTGTGATAAGATCGTATTCATAATCTATTTCGGCTACGCCAAATTGCTTGATTTGATGCTGTATTTTTTGCACATTGCCATGAATATCATAATCGTAATAGGTGGCAATATCTTCATTGTAGGTTCTGGCTACTCTGCTTCTCAAATTGTTTTGTATGAGGCTGCCTTTGCCTGATGCTTCGTCGTATTCTGTGATGGTTTGTTCTGAAAGAGCATGTGTGTTGCTATTTGGAAAACTAAAGGTATTGAGGTCGTTGGCACTAACTGCGTAATTTTCTAACTTGCCCACTTCTATCACACGACCACGTGCATCATACTTGCTGTAAGCATAGTCTCCTCCTGTTCCATAAGTAGAAAGGTTATTGGCTACGGGTGCTTGTCTTGCATTTTGAGACAATCGCAAACGCTGGGCATAGTCATAATAGAAGGTGCTCAAACCACCATCGGGCGATTGCTGGGTTAGGATTTGGCCTAGACTGTTGTAGGTGTATGTAGTAAGCAAATCGTAATTGTGTGCAGGGTGTACGCCTGTGCCTACTTGCGAGCTTTCTAATGGCTTGACGGCGGCTGGTGGTAAGGTTTGTACCAAATTGCCTGCGGCATCGTAATAGTAGAGCGTATAATGCTGTTCCTTTGATTCAAAGGTCATGCTAAAGGTTTCCTCTACAGGCATACAGCTCGCATCTGCAAGCACACGATTGACCAAGTGGTTGAGGTATCGCTGGTAAGCATCTTGTGCATCTTGAGTTAGAACAGCAATCTGAGCAGAATCACAGGCAGCAATGACCGAATCCCTATGAATTGTTACCGTATTTACAATGGGTACCCAAGTAGAATCCACGAGTTCCCATGAGGGAATACAGCCATCTGCTGAGATTTTAACATAGGCTCTGGCCGTATCTAAGGTAGGATTCTGACAAGCAGTATTGCTGGTTGTGTCTCCCTGATTGTTATTATCATACAAACAATCGGGCTTGGCATACACTACTTGTATGGTATTGTCCAAGCAATTGTAACTGCCCAAGGACACTATGGCCATAGGATTGATGAGTTGCCTATTGATTTGGTGTTCTAATTCTATTTTTATTTCTTGATTATCTGAACAGGTTTCCTCAAAGAATTTAGCTTTGAGACGAATAGCTCGGTCATAGCCAATTCTGTAGTCTAGGCTATCATATAAGTACTCATTATCTAAAAAAACATTAAATACAGAACTAAAGTAAGGATTACTATTTTTAATCCCAACAATAGGAATTCCACCAGAAAACATCTCCCCCGAAGGCAATCCATCTACCAAACTTGAATTAGAAACCGTAGCATGATTAAAGCTTCTACTTTGGGGAATTGTTCCTGTGGTGTCTATATAACGTGTAGGGAATAAACTCGTATCTAAGGCTGCAAACAGATCGTTCAGAATACGACACTTGGCCGAATCGACAGGAATATTGGCAAAGACATTATTGCTAGTAATATTCAATTGATACAAAGAATCGTGACGAACAGCCACACTACTAAGAGCTGCCAAACCACCTCCCGAGCCACAATAACTAGGATTTTGTACTTGTAAAGAGTCTATTAGTGCAATAAGACCCAAAGCCCCTGTAAAGGGTGGATAATTTAAATCTTCTAACACCAAATACCCTAATGGATTGGCTTGGTAAGGATAAGCGGCACTATCGGGGCGTGTCAATTGTCCACAACCTGTTAGGCAATAATCCACCAATTGGGTTTTCATGATAGCATAAGCAGCTGCCTCTGAGCTGCTTGTATCAGCCAAAGCTGCCAGCCTAAAATCTGGACACAATTGCTGTATCCACAAGTCGGCTTTGGCCTCGCACAGTTGATTGCACAAGGAGTTGGTATTAGAACCCGACCCATGCCCCAATACATTATTATACAATAAACTGGTTATATCATCAACACCCGTGGTATCTGAGGTTAGATTAACAAAAGTAGTGTCACCATTGGGATCTATATTCATCAATACAGGTGGCCCTGTGATGAGTGGACAGGGGTTTTTGATGGTCACACTGCCTGGTACTTCATTGAGTGGACACAAATTAGAATCAATAATCTGCTGCTTTTCTTCGGCGTAAGCCCCTCTAAAAATATCCCAATTTAGACTAGATACTGTATCTAAATTATCTGCTATATAACTGATAATATCCGTGCTGCTACAAGTACAAGCTGTAGTATTGTTTTGTGCATTGAGAGTAGAACACTGGGTGGTGCAATAATTATTAAGAATAGTAGTAATGGTTGTATTATAATTGTTATAATACTGAAAATAAGGATCAGCAGCAATAATCGCTGCCATAATAGCACGCTGTTCTTGGGCCGTGGCTGGATTGCTGACCGTTACATTCAAGCCTGCGCCTGCCTCCTGCCAAGTGCGATAATTGGCAATATCAAAATCAAAAATTCTACTCTCTACAGTGATAGAGTCGCCACATTCCAAATAACGGCAATATTCTGGATGCAATACGACCAAACTGTCTGCCCAGCTATCTTGCCAAATGGCAGGATCTTCTAGGTAGATTCTAATGGTACTGGTATCGGTAAAGTCAATAGTCGTAGAGGGTACACCCAATCCTCCATTGAGTACTACGCTTGGGATGGGAGTACCATCATTAAACCATCGTCTGTAAATATCTTTGCCATACCAGCAGCCCCCCGGAGCCATTTGCTGTTTCATTTGTACAAGAATAGCTTCACACTCATTGCCGCCTATCATTTGGCGCAAGCTGTATTGTTGCAATAGGGAGTCACAATTGCCCATCATACAAGTATCAATGAGCAATTGAAATAAGGCCAAATCACTGCTATCGGATAAATCCAAATCGGGGCGATTGGCCAAAATTACTTCCTGACAAATAGACTGGCACTGAGCATCCCCATTGCCTCTACACAAGGTGGAATCAAAATTAGCTGCTATATAATTGCCAATAAAATCATCTTGACTCATGACGGAATCCGAATTCATCAAATGCGCTAAAATAGCATCGGCATCTGGCCCTGTAGCACGCAAGGACTTGTGGATGGTATACGTCCCCATAACGCCCATTTGTACATCAAACTCAATGGGCAAATTGGCTGGCGTGTATTCCGTATCGCCACAGGGATTCTGATTGCTGCTATACGCACTTCGCAAAATAGTATTGGAGGCAACCAATTGCACACTGTCATTGGCCGTGGTGAGGGTCATGGGCAATAAATTACCATACTGATCCTCTACTGTTATTTCCAATTCATAGGTACAGCCCAAGCAAAAATCATAATCACTTTGCAAGATATTCACAGCCGTTGCCAAATCATAAGCAAAACTATACGTAGCACTATCTTGGGTACACATAAAGGTGTGGTGTACCTCGCTGCTTTGGTCTACAAGATTGACCACATTGTTTCCCATTAGGCTTTCTGTTTTAATGGAAGCACTGCCGTCCAAATCTTGTACATTCTCAGGAATCACCCCATCTAAAGCCGTCAAAATAGTTTGACCAGCCTGATCGGTAATACTGACCGACAATTGCCCATTGGCATCCTTCGACCACGTTTTTCTATAATATCTTCCCTCGCCTACATTTTCCCCAAAAAAGCTTTGTAGCTCGGTAGTGGTTGGAGAAGCATAGTAATACTCGCTCTCTCTGCCTGTCCCCAATTGATAAAAAGCCCCGACCCCTGAGTTGGCCTTTACATAACTGCGTCCATCATTCTCATAATGGGTTTGTGCCACTGGGTAGCCCTCTGCATCGGGAATATAGGCTTGATGCAGGTGGGTATTGAGTGGATTATTACTAGAATAATACTGACTGGCTAAGTGATTGACTGGCAATGCCTGACTTAGTGTAGCTGTCTGTGCATTGTGCTTGTCGTAAGCTGTACGAGGGTAGTTAATAATGCCACCTGTAGTAATTAATCCACTGCTATGCCCTGCACCAAACTGCAAATTAGAGCCTGTAATGGTGCTGTTCTTAACAGGTACAGGCATGATGGCCAAACTAGGGCGGTTTTCTACATCATACAAGGTTTCCGAAACCAAGGTCAGGCTATCACTGCTCAGGGTGGTCAAGGCTTGGCGGCCTTTGAGTCCATCGTCAAAGTATTGGATAACTTGTTTGTGTTTGCCCTCCTCTGCATAGCTTCGGTTGAAGCTCCAATTTTGGCTGGATTCAAACCCTGTAGCTAATGTTACAGCTTGAGCGGCACACCATTTGCCTCGCTTTTCTATGGGGTTATCCAAGCCCCCTGCTACAAAACAACCCACAGGACGCACTCTAAAATAAACCTTTCCTGCTGGGTAAATCAAATCGGTCGTATAATGAGTGGCATTGGTTTGGATGCGGATGCCTTGTTTAAATAGTTCTTTGGCCGTTACACTACTAGAAGCAATGGTATTGGTCGTGTCCCAATACACCCATTCCAATTCATAATATTCTGCTCCAAGCATAGGTTGCCAATAAATATCCACCTGCCCCTTGGCATTGGGTACAGTAGAAGATAAAGCCATGGTAGTAGGCGTGGTTTCATCCAATTTATTATAACGATTGACCTGCAATTTTAAGGCTAAGTGTATATCATTGGGTATAGTAGTGCCTGTGCTGGCAATATTGGTAATTTGTAATTGAATATTGTCCGCCACATTTTCATGAATTCCCCAACTCTCGTACACGCCTTTGGCATCAGCATTATTCAATTGCACCACTCCACTATCTATAATAGCACTAGTAGCGGTGTTTATTAGATTGTAGGCAATGGTATACGACCATGTTTGTCCTGCTATATCTGTTCGATCTGAACGGTCATAGTTCAACTCAACAATGGCTGTATGTCTGTCTACAAAATCAACCCCTTCTACAGCTCCTGCTGGCAGGATAGTTGGGTCACTGATGCTCAATACTCGGCCAATATTGAGGTTGGCTTTTTCTTCTTTTACTAAATATTCCAACTCATGTGCTTGACTTGGTGGAGCAATTAGCAATAGACAGGCTAATACAATCCAAGCATTGCTGAGGATAGAAATAATATGGCTATTTAATGGCTTCATAATTATATGCTTATATGTGGTAGTAGGGCTACTGGATTAGGGGTTCGGATTAGGATTTAGGAGTTCGGTTGTCGTACAAGCTGTACTTGCTGTACTTGCCTATTGGAACAAGTTTTTTGTTTTGTGTTGTCCAAAAATTACTAGCCGAAAAAGTGCTTATAGAAACACTAGGGGCTGTATTAATTACTTTTAGTTGAATGATAGTGCTCATATTGTCAGGCACTATATTGGGATTGTAATGGTAAATGGCTTTTTTGACAAACCCTGTTTTTACTTCAAAGAATAAATCAATTTGGATGACCTGTTCTTTGGCATTTTTGAGTTGGTAATGCTTGTAGCCATTTGAGATGCCTTGGTAGTTAATTTCTTGGTAGTTTTTTAGCACCTCCTTGGTCAAGGGCATGGCTTTTTGTTGCAATTCCTCTTGTTGGTGATTTCTAGTGCTAACAATGAGGTTGTAATTGCGTTGGTCAACAAAAATTACATGCTTATCATTCAAAACCATCTGATGTTCATCGGTTTTGTATTGGTAATTGCTGCCCGATTTTAGCAGCGTGCTGCTAACGGATTTGACCTTTTCTGTGCCTTTGTAAACGGTATTTTCCATTTCCAAATACAGCCTTTCGCCATCTTTGTAGGCTGCTGCCATTTTATCCAAATCTTGCTCTATATCTTGCGCCTGTATACCTCCTAACCACAACACACAACTGGCTACTAGGAAAAAGTTTTTTATTGCTCTTTTCATGATTTTGTATTGGTATTTATTGGTTAGGTTGAATGTAATTTCTAGCTTCTTGAATGGTTTTGATGCCTCGTTCAGTTTCTCGTTTGGTCGAAATCAAATTGCCTGCCTCATCATAGATATAGAAGGTTGCATAATTGTTGTCATCCAAGGTAGCTCTCAATTTGAAATCCACAGGATTGTACACATGGCTCACCATATTACCATCCGCAGGAAAGATTCTAATATCATCCAAGTACATGTAGTTGTTGCCGGGATAAGCAATGATTTGGAAGACATTATCAGGGTTGCTACCGATATTATCATAGGTAAATGTACCTTCTACCTTCTGCCAGCCTTCTATGATTGGTCCAGCAGGGCCTAGTGTTTTTCCATTAATATTTAGATAAGAACCATACTGCCCATAACTCATAACTGCATTATCCTCGACAGGGTAAGCATTATTTTGCACACGCACCCAAGCACTAAAGACGTAATTTTTGCCATCTTGTAAGTATAATAATTGCTGTTCTAGCTTGTGCCCTGTTTTGGCTTCGTCTGGTGGCACCAATAAACTATACTCCCCAGTATGAGCGTAATCCTGTACCACTTTGACAATAGATTTGACGGCTGCTTGCTCGCTCACAGGGCGTTTGTGCAAGAGGGTAATTTCGCCTGCCCACCAATCACTAGCCTCCAACGCTTCTTTATTACAAGCTGCTGAAAAGTCCAGTTTTAACACCATGTATTCTCCTTCTGTGTCGGTATCAATCAAGTTGGTCAATCCCGGTACTTTGTAACGGTTATTGCCTGCATCTAGTGGATAAGCCTGAACGACCTGCGCTTCTACACGTACCTTATCAGTGTTATCAGACAAGTACAAACTAGCCTTATCAATATTGATAGGATGCGCTACATAAGGCTTCTTAACCAATACCAATGCGGTATCATTAGAAGGCTTGAGCATAGGATACGTTAGGCGATAATGCTCGTGCTGCTCTCGGTAGCTGTTTGGTTGGCCGGGTAGAATGTCAATATTACCATTATTAATATAGCCCTTGTTGCCCAAGTAATCTAAGGTCTGGTCGCCTTGATTCCATTCCTCAAAACCCTCAAAACCAACTTCGTAGTACTTGGCATTGGCTGCTTGAGCAGTCACCAAATTATCGCCATAACCATACAGGGCTGCCTGATAATTGCCCAATACATCTCTCGATTCTACTGCTTGGCCTCCCAAACGATACTTGCTAATATCTTGGGTACGCACCCACTTGCTGCCTTCTACATATTGCACAAATGGATTTTCCCAATTGAATAAGCTCACCGCATTCAACACCCCAGAAGTACGAATATCTGCTAATTTGGGCTGGGCTGCCAAAGGTTGTTGGGTTCTCGCATCAATGTAAGCATGGGTGCTCTTGGATTTCCAAACGCCTCGCTTACCCGATATGTATGGATTGATATTGTCGGTATTTACTTTATAATTGTAATATTCCAAGGCCCAATCATCAGAGAATACAGCTCCCGAAGTAGACAACACATTATCTATCGTCACCTGCTCCACAGAAGTAGCATTGGTAGGACTCAAATTGGCTACCCCATTGTTAAGCGAGATTTCCATTGCTGTAGAAGTTGCAGCAGACTGCATTGTTCTATTGGTCAGAGGGTTGGCTCCACCCGTATTGCCCTCTGTATCTATGGTACTGTATTGGGCAATACTCGCCCCTATCAAGTTGCGCTTACCTGAACGGGTATTGGTACACACAGCCTGAAAGTTATTCACTTGGTTGGTCAAATTCAAACTATTGTAATTCAAAATATCAAACTGTGGTTGCTTATTCCCTGCTTGGGTGTACAGCTCTCCCATATAAATAATGCGAGCCTTGGCAAGAGTAGCATTACTACCACTAGTTAGCTTTAATTCGGCCACAAATTCATCACCAGCACTCAGGTTTTGAAGCTGTTCGTTTGTCAAAGTGGTAGGGAAATAGCCCGTACAAGCATCAGGATCTCTATCAAATATAAACTCTAGGCGATGCCCCCAGTTTTCGGCAGCAGCTCCCATGCCCTCATGCGCCAAGTAAGCAGGCACACTGTAGTTGTAGATTTTGCCCGTCAATTGGTTGTCCACAGTAGAAAGCAAGGGCTGCCCTGTTTTGGGGTCAAATACTTTGTTGGTGGTCACTAAGTGGGCTTGCCCATCAAAGGCATAGACCTCCTCCAAAATTCCAGAACGAACAATGACTTTGTTGCTGACCGAGGTTCGGGATTTGTTTTCGTTAAAAGAATAACTTGGTATTACTGTAGTTACAGGTATAGGTATAAAAGGTATAATAGGAAAAAAAGTAGGGATAAAAACAATGTGCTGATTGACTTGTGCTCCTACTGAAAATGCAGTTTGCACCGCTTGTCTTCCATCTATAAAGAACTCATAATCTACACCCATCAACTGCTTTTCTGTTTGTGCCGCTTCTGCATCAGGACTATCAGCCACCAACACCTTCACTTCATTGTCCAGTACTCGAATCGTCTGATTAGGCTTTCCTCTTCTGTAATCTACTCGTTCTTTGCTCTTATAGAAATATTCTACTTGTGTTAAAGGTTCGTCTTTAACACTACCATCAGGTTCTTGTCCATAAGTACTAATCTTTCGTTCCCTACCGTGCATATTGTTCATCTCTATACTATAGCCCTGTGTACCTGTGTATTGATCTATTCTTGTAAATACAAGTAGTTCACCTAATCCACTTAACAATGGATCTGTTGTTGATGGATCTAGTGTAGTCTTATTCGTAACAATAGGAAAATCCTTGGCAGTATAATATTCATAAACCGTCTGCCCTGTAGTGGCGTAACTGGTAGTTTGCAAATCAGTAGGTATGGTTTCTCCCTTTGATTTCTTAAAGGCATAATCAGAGGCTAAACTCCTAACAGTCACCTTACTATAACCAACTTCTGCCCCAGGGTAATACCCTTCATTAAGTGGATACTCGTACCAATCTACATCAATTGGTCCTCCCAGATTTCGTTCTACTTGAGGGACAGCCCATCTCAATGCACATTCTTCATACCCCATACTAGGCTCATTTTCAAGAACACCGCTACTATAAGCTTCTCCAACACCATCTGTAGTAGTATAATCATAAGCCACCCCCATAGTAGAAGTTTGACTACTTGTTGCTGCCCAATTATCATCCATTACAATTCTTTTTACCCGAATACCACCTCCATATTGTGTACGATCAGGATTATTGAGTCGAATATAAGAACGCTCTAAATCTACCGTTTTACCAAATTCATTATTAGCACAGTATTTATAAAAACCTGCAAATATAGCATTGATATTTTCCCCTAATTGACTGACCTGAAAAATAGCATCTGGTGCTCCACCCAAATCTACTTCTAACATTTTCTGTGGTAGATTTTCTTTTAAGAACTTCCAAGAATTCTGTAACATAGGATGATAGTTTTTTCCTTGTACATTAATTCTCGAATCCTTGACCACTATATTAGCTCTGGTGTATTCTCCTCCTACTTGACTGGTAGATTCAAAATCAATCCAACGTCCATTATTATTTTTCTCAATTTCACAATAACCTGATACATACTCCCACAAGTCATTTCCATTATTTCCGTTCCTCAAGTTCACCCGAATTTTATAAGATAACTGTTTGTAACGATTGTTACCACGTTGTACTTCTGGCAAGTCTATGATGTAGTTGTTCAACTCGTTAATATCATTGGTAGGCTGTTCTAATTCAAATTGTAAGGTTCTACCCAAGTAATCGGGATTGGGTGCCACTGTAAACGTATTATAACCACTGCTTCCTTCTGCCAAAGAACTCAGCTTAAACATACGAGTAGCACGAGCATCTTGCACATAGCCATAATCATCTCTTTCCAGTACCAGATTAATAGCTGCTCCCGAAGGGGTTTTAATCTTTTTGAGATGCCATGCAGCTATATCAGCATCTAGTCGAGCTTTTTCCGAAGGGGCCTGAGCCGTGTAAGGCAAATTCATATTGTCACAGACATCATAACCTGCTCGTAGATTTTGAGAACGATACACGCCCCATTTATCTATTTTGCTATTGTCATAATCAGGATTTAGGCTATTGTATTCAAATTCATAAGGTGATAAGGCCCCTCTAGTATTATTCTCATAGGTAAAATATACCGACTTGAGGGTCAATTTTCCAGTTTTGATAGCTGGATTGCTTCCATTAGTCCATAAGTTTTGGTTGGCATTAATAGCAGAAGTATCAGAAGGGTTATTATTATCAATACCTTTGCACAAACTATAATCATACTGAAAATGAACAGTCTTGAGTGGTGTAGCATTGGCCTTCCCATTGGCCTTGATGTCCGACTTGGCATAAAGGGTAATTTTATCCAATTTGTAAGAATATTCACCATACTTGTCGGCATCACTATCTGTATTGCTTTGTATGTAATGCTTGGCACCTCGGGCATCAAAACGTTTGGAAACCTCAAAATAGGCAATATGTGTTTTGGTTTCGATAGTAGCTGGCAGGTATACCTCACGTTCTCCCCAAGTCAATGCTGCCACATCATCAGCCTTGTCATTCTCAAAGCCTCTTGCATAGTTGGCTCCAAAAAATGGTGCTCTCCACTGATAATTATTAGACAATTTCACATAATTGGTTTTCATCCAATAGCCCACATCACCATCTGAGGGGCCAGCAATACCATCAATATCTCCATAATCTGCACCTAGTACAGACGTGAGTAGGTGACTGTGTACAAATTGAGGCAGTTCCTGTTCATCTATTCTATCATTAGAGCGCAAACCAGAATTACTTGGTTTATAATCAATATCTCTTCTACTATCATTTTCGCCAGTAATAGTTGTTTGGTTATTACAGTTGCCATCAGGTGCTACACTAAAATTAGCTTCTCGTTGTTTGTGGTTATATACAGGCAATCCATAATTCCAACGCACTCCATCTTGTCCTACTACCGTGAAGGCTGCATTTTGGTCATTATTGGGGCGTGTAATATCCATTACAGGAGATGATTCATAATTATTCAGGCTGTTGCTTGAATAATGCTTAATATCAAATTCAGGTAAGATTTCCTGACTGCCACTCATCAATAGCTTATTGGTAATGGGCTGTACAGAGCTGCTTCGTGGTTTTCTATTGCCAATAGTTCTATGGTTTTTATCTCTATTCCACTGTACTTTTGTATCATACCTTCCTTGGTTCTGCCAAGACACTGTGTTTATATCCCTTTCTGCTTGAAGTTCGCCTCCATTGTGCCTATAATAGTTATAGTTAAACTTGTCTATTTTGAGACGCATCGGTTTATCTCTAGCTTCACCATTTCCTATATAATCATAAGTGTTGGCTTTTTCAGCAGTCATTTCTCCTGCCATTTTGTAATAGAAGGGCTCGTAATTAGCTGCTAAATCTGTTCCTTTGTAATTCACCCAACTGATATATGGCCAGTCACTTTGTATTTCAGTTCTAAAATTAAGTTTTGCATCAACTCCAAACTTTAACAATACGCCTCCTTCTACCCCCAAATGACCTCCAACAGTGCTAGATTCCAACAGTGGGTCAGACAAAAAACCATAATCAGAACGGTAGGCTCTAAACATTCCACCAATTCCTTGACCTGTAATACTGTAAATATCATGAGTCATTATAGGGGTTGCTAAATAGCGTTTATGCTTCTCCAAAGTCCCATCTTTTTCACGATTAAAATCTGTAATTCCATATTTATCATTGTTCTGCAAATAGTTATAGCCAAAACTAGTCTTCTTCACTGATCGCTTTGCATCTGCAATAGATTGTTCACTATAGCTACCATTGATTCCATATTTTGCGTGAATAGTAAGTCCTCCAGGAGAAAAAGCTCCCAAGAAGCTAACACTAAACCCTTTCCATTTCCTAGCAATAGAAGGTGTGTAGGCTGCCTTAGAAAATGACATGTTGGAACTAACGCCCACATTTGTAGCACGACCAGTATACTTACTTGCATTTACATTCAGTGAAAAACGTTCATTGCCTGTAGCATCAAAACTTAGATTAGCTCCTACACTGGGGATATAGTCTCTACCACCTCTGTAAGAAAGAGAAAATCCTACATTAGCAGATGCTAAGTCCAAAGTAGAAAGAGAAAGTCCCCCATTCAACCCTACTTGGTAATTACCTCTACCTGGTACAATTCCTAGCCCTATAGCTGGATCTATACTGAGACCTACTCCTTTATAACTATTATATACATAGTTCACTCCCAAAGAAAAACTAGAGGAAAAATCAACTCCTGCAATCTCCAAACTTGCCGTTCCCCCAGCCGTAGCCGTAATATTCTTTCGCATATCCAACTTACGCGCCACCAATTCCCCATTAAAATCATCGGGCAGACCACGCATACTTCTCGACAAAGCCCCCACATTGATGTTCCAGCCCAAGCCTGTCCACGTGGCTTCCTGCTCCATGCTGGTGACAGAATTGTAGAACAAATTGATGGGATAGCCGCCATCTGGACCGGGCACTTCCAATAGAGGAATATTATAGGTAAAATCTCCCGAAAATAAATTGACCATTTCGGTGGTGCCTACCGGCTCAAAACTTTTGACCTCGGGTTGTGAAGGGCCGGCGGTAAGGGCTACTGCTACGGCAGGAAAGAACAGTTGATTGACAAACAAAAGAATAAAAAACCAACAGGCGGCTTGTAGACGTGTAGAACGCATGTAACTTGTATTCATAATAATAACGGTGTTAAGGTAGTAGGTTTAGGTATTACTGCTCTTGCAACTGCATGGCAGGGGCTTGCGCCAATAGGGCATTGGGGTAATTGATTTTGATCGGCCCTGTATTAAAATAGGGCAAGTCTAGCAATAGGGTTTTGTCTGCTGTAGGGTCTTTACCTTTGGGGAAACCCACTACAAAAGTTCGGCTCTTAGACAAATCGTAGGAGCGTTCAAAATGGTAGAGGGCGCAAGGCAGCGTGTCTTGGCCTTCTATCAGTTGGAGGTCTTGCTGCATGGCATACGAAAAGTAAAACAGGCGTTCCTGTTCTTGGCTTTTGTCTGTTAGGCCATAGTTGAGAATGTTCCAAGATTTGACCCCTTGGTCTTGGATTTCAGGGTCATGGATAGCCAATTGCAACGTCCAATAGTGCATACCATTGAGTTCGGTTTGGCGTGCTTGGTGGGCTGCTGCTGCTATTTGGTTGCTTTGTTTTTCGTTGGCAATGATAAAATCAACGGTTTTGTATTGTGCCACGACTTCAAGGGGTGCTATGGTCTTGGTTTTGCGAAAACCATTGTTTGGATCACGCATCCAATTGACATAATCGGCAGGCTCTAGTACTGGTTGCCCACAGCTATTGAGCAACAGGAGCAGAAGCCACCACCAGTTTTTGTTTATTTGTTTTGTCACGAGGTTTAGTTTTTAATTTCCTGCATATTTTTGATTGATATAGTCAATGACGGCTTGGGTTACCTCCTTGTGTTTATTGGCATACAAAACGGTATGTTGTCCTGTTTGCCCAAGCAAATAATCATAGCCATATTCCGCTCCATACTCTTGGGTGTACTGGTCGATTTGTTTCCAAATGGCAGTAGTATACTCTTGGCTTTTTTGGTAATATTCGGCTTGTTGCTGCTGCTGTAAGCCATTATAATACTGCTGTGCTTGTAGCCATCTTGCTTGTTGGGCTGCATCTTGTTGGGCAGCTTGTTCTAATGCTTTTAATTGCAATTTCACAGAATCTAGTTGTTGTTGCTGTTGCCGTTTTACTTGCTCTAGGCGTTGTTGCAATTCTTTTTTGCCTTCAAATTCCTCAAACAACAAGGCGGCATCTACATACGCTACTTTAGGTATTTGCAAATACACAATTGCGGCCACACTAATACTAATTGCCAATACAAAAATTAAAGCTGTAGTTTGTTTCATACGATAGTTGGTTAGGGTATCTTAAAACGCATGGTGTAAAACTCCTCTTTGTTGGCTTTAAACTCAATGCTATAAATTTCTTGATTGTTATAATTGGTGCCACCTGTTGGTATTAAGTCTAGGGCTTTCCAGTTGGTGCCATAATCTATATCAAAACTGCCCTGCTGTATGGGCGTTCGTTGCCAATCATAAATGGTATAATCTACGCTCTCCCCTGTTTGCACAGCATATTGTTGTACAAACTTAAAAAACAGGGTAGAATCGGTCAATTGCACATAACCTGCCTCTGGTTTGTTCTTGAGCAAGGCATAATTGGGCGGTTCTTTGCTGTCAAAGCTGGTTCTTACATCGTGAATGATGCGTCTTTGTCTTTCAGATTTTTCATTAAACCCTGCTGTCCAATAATACTGTTCGGCTCCTGCAGGCAATGTTTTGGTGGCAACTAATAAATCATTGAGATAAAATTCTACGGTTCTGTTGCCTACAAATCGCCATTCCATTGCCATTCCTTCTCTGTGATGTCTGAGATTACTTGCCACTTGGTCACTAGCAGCCCAGCCTCCTACTCGATCAATTAAATACATTTTACCATCAGTTGGTACAAATAGCTTAAAAGGTAAGTTTTCAAAATTAGTATTAGATATAAATGCTTGCTTTACAGGATGCAAACCAACATAAAACACAGCATTGATAAGTTCAGTATTGTACTGCTGATTGGGAAAAGTGGAATGATCGCCTGATACCCACCACTTGATACTTTGGGGTTGTGATGGATTTGCCTCTACTACAAGACGCTCATCATAACCATAACTTCTATAATCTGCAATTGAAGTGGTTGGTCTTGGAAGTGTTGGTTCTATTGTTATACTATTACCCGAAAAAACAGCAATGGTAGTAGCTGGAATATTGGCCTCTAAGTGCATTTTTTCCTCTACAGAGCTGTTGATGACGCTGGTTGTATTGCTTGTTGTATTGGTAATGCTTAGGCTATAAGCTCCTTTGCCCAAGGAAGATAGTTGACTAGTGGTTGCCCCTGTATTCCATAAATAATTATAGCTGCCTGACAAATAACTGGGTGCTATCAACTCTACATCAATGCTGCCATCTAAACTGTACTTAGAAGCGTGGTTGATGGTTTGTTTGACCAAGGGCCTTTCACTACAAAAAGACGATTTCAGGTCATAGGCAACCCGTCTATCCAAGGTTGAATTATCATTAAAACCAACTGCAATCAAGTAGTGGTTGGATGCTTTTTGGGGCAATGTGGCACTATGGATGAGCGTGCCTTCCAAGTAAACTTCGAGTTGGTGATTGCCCAAAAAGCGTATTTCTAATTCTTCTTCTGTATTGTAATCATGTCCTGTATAATTGTGTCCTCCAAAAACCTGACGCTCTTGTGCGGCATAAATTTTCCTATCAGAAACAAGCAGTCCCAAAGCAGCATGAAATACAAATGACTTATGCAATTCTCTAGCATCCAAAGCATTCTCTTCCAACAACTCTATATAAAACACAGGAGGTTTGGTTGAATCATAACTCTGATTCGGAAAATTGGGATGGTTGTTGGTAAATCGAGCAAAAATGCGCCCTGTATCATTTTCTATATCTATGGCTGTTTTGTCATAGACATGCAGACGCTGATCGGCGTGGTTTTGCGAGGGCAAATTAGGATTGGCCGTAGCCGTATTGCCTACCATAGACAAACTGGTATCATTAGGCACTAAACGCCCCAATTCCCAACTTCGGAAGGTAGAAGCCCTAACCACCTCTGGCGCACTGCTATCCACCGTAACCGTACAACTGTATTTGCCCATAGGCAAGCTATCAATAGAGGCCGTGGTATCGCCTGTACTCCAAGTATAGGTGTATGTTCCAGACAAAATGGGGCTTAAAGTAATACTCCCCAATCCTCCTGCACAAGTCACTTCTTGAGTAGATACCGTTACAGTCGTATAATTTTGGGTGTATGCTGTAGAACAAAACATTAGCAGCACAGCACTAAATAGATATGGAATGGGTATTCTGATAGAAAACAAAAGGTTCATGGATTAAGGATTAAGTACAGCCGCTCGCACCCATTGGACACAAGCATTCCTGTACTATTTTTACAAATAGATACTAGTTTCATTCACAATATAGCATTGCCAATGAAAGGTAAATTATTTAATAGTTAAGCTAAATGATCGTTGGTCGAGCATTGCCCCAAAAGGGTAAGATAGGAGCAAATGGGTTGTTTGGTAAAGCGTTTTTAAAAGGTCAATGGAATAGTTTTCAAAATAACATTATGACTAAAATTAAACTGTAATGTTTTAATATTTAACTAAAATTTGTTTATTACACATTAAAATTATCATAACTAATTATGACTAAGATAATGCAAAAACAGCTTAAAAGCAAGCTCTATTGCATTTTTATACAAAGTAAAAATCATTATAAAAACCACTCAAAAATGTATATGCCTTATAAAATGCTTATTATCACTACAGCACCGATAAATAAAGACTTTTGGCATATTATCCTATCTTGAAAATAAATTGTTTTTGGGTTGGTTGAGTAGGGAGGTTTTTGCTTGTTTTTATAAATACTATCATTAAAATAATCTCAAAATTTATTTTACATTATAAAACATCTAAGAATAAACAATAAAATAACTATCTTTAAATTTTAGAAAGAAACAAAAAATTGCATCTTTAAAACTTTTTGGTTATCTTTAATGATTATTTATGGCAAAACAAAAACTTTTTGATGAGCCTTTTGATGAAGGCACTCTTGTTAAATTAGAGTTATACAGAGATTATCTAACAAAATGGATTCCTGTTTTTAACTCTCGTTTAACACCAATCACTAATACTATTAATGTCTTTGATTTCTTTTCAGGGGTTGGATGCGACCCAACGGGTAAGCATGGCAGTCCTCTAATTGCTGTTGATGTTATAACAAAGGCTAAATACATAAATAGAAAAGATGTAAGAATTCATTTACATCTTAATGACTATGATAGCAACAAGTTGAATAAATTAAAACAGAATATTGTAAGTGTGGGCTATAATCCAGCCCTATTTGATATTCATTATTACAATTCAGATGCAGTAACTTTGTTTCACCAACTACAAGGTAAGATGAAAGATGCGGCCAATTTGATATTTTTTGACCAATATGGAATAAAGTATGTAAATAAAGCTTTATTTCAACAGGTTGCTAAAAAAAGAATGACCGATTTTATTTTTTTCGTTTCTTCAGCAACCTATAATAGGTTTGCTGATAATAGCAGTATCACTAATACGATACAAATAAGTCCTGAATTAATAAAAAACAGCAAATCAAGTCACATTCATAACTTAGTTGCTGATGCTTATAAAAAAGCTATTCCAAACGATATAACATATTATTTAGCTCCCTTCTCTATTCAAAAAAATAAAGGGAAAGCCAAAAACATCTATGGTTTAATCTTTGGAAGTAGACATCCACTGGGAATAGAAAAATTTTTAACAGTAAGTTGGGAAAAAGATGTAGAAAATGGAACAGCTAATTTTGACATTGAAGATACTCAAATTAAAAAATCACAGTTATCTTTGTTTACAGGCAAAACTACACCCACTAAAAAAGAAATTTTTGAAAACTCACTAGAAGAGGAGATACTAAAAGGAACACTGACTACTGATCGGGACATTGTAGCATATATGCTTAATCATGGGTTTATAAAACAACATGTTATTCCTGTAATTGACCGTTTAAAAGCACAAAAGAAAATTAAGTATAAAGGAAGACTTTCTCTCAAATCAGGAATACTATACAAGAAAGAAGGGGATAAAAACTACAAACCACCTACCAAAATAAAACTACTATAAAATGGCAACAAAATCATCAATAGAATGGACAGAAGTTACGTGGAACCCTGTTACTGGTTGTGATAAAGTCTCAGCAGGATGCAAAAATTGCTATGCAGAAAGAATGGCTCACCGTCTTATGGCTATGGGGGTTAAACAATACCAAAATGGTTTTGAGCTGAACCTAGCTCCACAAGCCCTCAATACTCCTAGAAGTTGGAAAACAAAAAAAGTAGTTTTTGTTAATTCTATGAGTGACTTATTTCATGAAAAAGTTCCGCTATCCTATATTCAGCAAGTTTTTCAAGTCATGAATGAAACGCCTCATATTTATCAAGTATTAACCAAACGCTCCAAAAGATTACTAGAGTTATCTCCCTATTTAAATTGGACGGATAATATTTGGATGGGCGTTTCTGTTGAGAACCAAACATTTACCCCTAGGATTAAAGACCTACAACAAACGGATGCTAAAGTAAAATTCTTATCTGTAGAGCCTCTTATTGGTCCTATCAAAACTCTTAGTCTTGATGAAATTGACTGGGTAATTGTTGGTGGTGAGTCTGGTCCAAGAGCTAGAAAGATAAAAAAAGAATGGATTGATTTTGTTAAATTAAGGTGTCAAGAAACTAACACGCCTTTCTTTTTCAAACAGTGGGGAAAGAAAGAATTTAATGCTAATCCTAATGATAAAACTATAAATACCTCGCACGAACATCATGCTAAAGGAGGCTGTGAACTTGATGGGCATATTTACAGAGAAATGCCTAAGAGTGTAGCTTTAGCAAAATAATAATTGAACTTCTTAAACGAAAGAATTATACTAGTTTATGGTTCTGCTCTAACTAGTAGCCCAACAACTAACGCACAATAAATAATTTCTCTCGATACCATTTATTACCATCTTTTAGGCGCAACCAATAAACCCCATTAGACAAATGGCTCACATTTAAGGTAGCACTCGTATGCTGCAAAGCAAGTTGCTGCTGCTGAATCAATTGGCCTGTTAGGCTGTAGATTTCGAGGAGGCCCTGCGCTTGGCTGCTGGCTTCTAGCTCAATAGTGACGGTTTGGTTGGTGGGATTGGGATATAATTTTAGGGCTGCTGGCTTCTCTTTTAGGGTAGTTGTATTGGTCCATACCGAAAAAGGCAAATTGCAATTGGTGTTGTTCTTGTTTTGGCACCAACGCAAGGTAAATTCTTGCAAATAGATATTGGCAATGGTGGCATCGTGAATAATCAAGGTATTTTCATCGTTGCGAAATTCGGCGGCGGTTGTCCAATTGTGCGAGCCTGTAATCACTTGTGGGTCGCTGTTGGCATTGCCTGCATCTACAATGGCGTATTTGTGGTGTAGAGCCGTGGGTTGGTTATCGGCCAATAGATTCACGCCCAAGCCTGTTAGGTAACTGTATTCAGAACCCGAGTCATTGATGTTTTCCATAATACCATGTTCCAAAATTCCATTTCGGTGAAGATTGAGGATAGCCGTGCCCAAATCATTTCTGGTAAAGGACAACAAACAAAATTCTACATCATTATTGGCACTATTAAGACTCGATACAATTTCTGAGGTTACATTATCAGAAGGAGAAAAATACAACTCTACTGTGCGGCCTCCAATATTAAAAAAGTGAGGCGTATTGTTGGTCTTGGCCGATCCTACCCTAGAGTTGGTGGCATTAAAGGTATTGCCCGAGCCACCCCACATTTCATTAAACTCTAAGGTGTAAGCATTGGCTAGTGCTTGATCTTGGAGCAGTACAATGTTATTATAATTGGTAAACATATCGGTATAGGTCCAATTGCATGAGCCTGTCCACACCCAAGAGCTGTCTACCGATTGGGCATCAATCACTACAAATTTGTTGTGCATCAAATCGGCCATATTTACATAAGCTACAGGAAAATTGGGCTGTCCATTGACCAATGCTGCATTGCTGGTAAAGGTGCCTGCATTGGCTAGGTAACGAATCTGCACGCCTCTATTGTGTGCTGCTTTGAGGGCATTGACAATAGCGGTTCTAGTATTATTAAAAACAGCGACATCAACCGTGTGCTGGGCTTGGTTGATTTTGGTAATAATGGCATTTTCTATATTGCTTCCGCCAAATGCAATCACAGGGCTGCCCCCTGTGGAATATTGCGTATCTATTCCCTGATTAAAGAGAATCTGAATTTCGCCTGTAGATTGGGATTGCGTACTGTAATAGCCCTTGCTGCCCCAAACCGTATCTCTGCCTGTCCAAACAAAGGGCTGCACATAATAAAACTGGGCAGGCTGCAAATTGCTTAGGGTTAAGGAATTATTGCTCTTAGAATTGACACCCAAGCCCAATTCTAATGCAGGCGTGACACCATACAGCAATTCCACCTTTCCTTGAGGAGCATTAGCGGCTGTAAACGTGATTTGTTCCCGTTCAATGGTTTGGGGTTCTAGGGCAAATTCTGAAAAAGATTGAGCAAACGTGGTTGTTACAAAAAAAACAAAAAGACAAAGTAGACGTACAGACATAAGTTGAGAATGGATTAAAAACTGCATGGTTGTTGTGAGCATAAAAGCTCCTATTGCAGTTACCAATAAAAGTATAATGCAGTAACAAAGATACAGTTGCTTTCGTTGTAATAACATTGTTCTTTGTCTAATTTAGGTTAAATACACTGTAAAATAAATTATCAAACATTTTTAAGCGAGCCTTTTTGCACTCTTGGGCGTTAGATACTCGCCTTTGTAGCTAAGGCTACAAGGCTGCGTTCTGCCTTCAAGAGCACTAAAAATTCTCTGTAAAAACATTCACTTACTTAATTTACAGTGTATTAAATATTTTTGATTAATCCCTGTTCATTTATGCGCTTCACCTACTCGTCCTTTATTCTTGCTTGTTGCCTATTCTGCCTCAACTGCTCGGCTTCACTATTGGCCCAACCCATGCAAACCCAATGGATTTCTACCATTGGTGGCAATCAATTTGAAGAAAACAACAGCTTGGCTCAAGCTCCTTGTGGCGATATTTACACCGTTGGTTTTTTTCAAGACCGTTTTGGTGCTTTAACTAGCTTTGGGCAAGATAGAGAAGATGGTTTTATCACCAAATACAACGATCAGGGGGTCTTGCAATGGGTCCAACAATTGCATGGGACGAGCACTGACCGCATCAATGGGATTGCTATTACGGATGATAATTCGATTTTTATTGTAGGCGAATTTAGAAATACCTTGTATTATAACAATGATAGTTTGGTGAGTGAAGGGAGATTGGATGTGTTTGTGGCCAAATTGGACAGCAGTGGGCAATTTCAGTGGGCATTTAGTGCAGGAAGCAGCCAAGATGATAGCGCACATGATATTGATGTGTTGAGCAATGGCAACTTGGTCTTGACAGGCTATTTTCAGATGGAATTGCCTTGGGGCCCCGATACCCTCCGAACCACCACTTCCAGAGATGTGTTTGTGAGTAGCTTTGCGCCTGATGGCACCGCCTTATGGGCCAGTGTTTTGAGTGGTCCGGGGGTAGATGAGAGCAATTCGATTGCAACCGATAGCAGCAATTGCTTGTATATTATGGGTTCGTTCAGAGATTTTCTTTATCCCAATGGCAATGTTGTTCAATCGGAGGGCGGTGTGGATGCTTTTTTGGCCAAGTATGACAGTGCAGGCCAATTGTTGTGGGCCGAAATCATGGGTGGCCCTGCTGGCGACCAAGGCCGCTATGTGACGGTAGATGCCGAGCAAAATGTCATTGCAGGGGGCTGGCTCAGTTCTTATTTGTCTATTCCGAGCAGCCTGACTTTTGTAGTGGGAGATAGAGAGGAAGATGCCTTTGCTGTCAAGTATCGCCCCAATGGCAACCTCGTTTGGGCCAAAGTGATTGGGGGTACTTTTGATGAGCGCATCTACGCCATTGATACCGACGAAAACGGCGACATTTATTTCATGGGTACGCTAGATAGTTTGTTGGTACTCAATAGGGATTCGTTACGCAATCGCCACCTCAATCGCCCTACAGATATTTTTGTACTCAAATATGACTCTACAGGCAATTATAAGTGGGGCCAAACGCTTGGGCATTATTACAATGATTTTTGTTATGATTTTATAGTGTCCAATAGTAGTACATTATACATTGCAGGAAGCTATCAAGACACCTCTATCTTTATCAACGATACGCTCATCAGTGATTTTGGCTACGATATTTTTGTTGCTAAATTTAGTATGGATACCAGTTTGAGTATTCCATTACTCCCCCCTGCTGCCCCTACGCTCGATGCCCATTTATTTCCCAATCCAAGTAGTAATCAAAGTCTTTTGACAGTAGAGTTAGACAGAGCTTCTGAACTTGATATTATTATTTGCAATGCCTTGGGGCAAATTGTACACCAGCATACTACGGCTGTACTTGCTCGTGGCAGCCAACAAATCGCCCTCACCAGACAAGATTGGCCGGCTGGAAGCTATTTTGTTACGGTACAAAGCAGCACTAGGGCAAGTGTCCTTACTTGGGTATTGGAGTAAATAGCAAGTTTCTATCAAACGAAAAACCTCTCTTAACTTGTGCTAAGAGAGGTTTTGTAGTATCATTATAACAAAAAAAGAACAATACTAGCGATACAAGAAACGAGGTAATTGTAACACGGGTAATCCTTCCTTACTTTTGTCCAAAATAAATTTTAGCAACTGTACATCAGGCAACAAATCATCTTCTTCTTGAAATTCTTTTTGATCTTCTTTGTTGGGTTGTGCTTGTTTGGAGGGGCTAGACTGAACCATGCCACTATTTCTATCTTTTTGTAGGGTAGGATAACTAATAGATTGCTGAGCCTTGTAACTTTGTAAAGTAACCGATCGAGTTTGCAAGAACCAATACGAACTTCCACTGAGTAACAACAAGAGTGGCAATAAAATATGTTGTAGTGAAAGAGTCTTCATAATTAAGTAATTCGTTTAGCAGGGAAATAGTGTCAAATTTTAGTCTGGTTATAAATATACGTACAAAATTTTGAGATAAATAGTTTCCTTTTACCTTTTTAAAGTTAAAATTCACTTAATATTCTACCTCATTGGCAGCCTCTACCAATAATTCTATATTAGCCAATGCTTTTTTGTAGTTATCGGTATAGATAGGCTCCGTTTCAATGGTTTGGAGTTGCTGTTCAAAAAAAGGTAGCACCGTCTTGAGGCGCTCTTGATTATCTAAGGTAGTTTCAAAAACAATTTCTTTGAGTGCTTCTACATCTTCGGGCGAATTGATCTCAATCAAACCAGCATTGATAGCCCGTTTGAGCCGTGGTTCGTTGAGCCCCTCAATACAAATGGTAAAAGTATCGAGTGTAATCATTATCAAACTAAACGCATAAGGGCTACGCAAATCATTTTGTTGCACCTTTTTCCAAAATAGAGGCGTATCTTGGGTCAAGTCTTTCTGATAACCAAAGGGACTTAGTAAACCTTCTAATTGTTCTAATGTTTTTTCTATATTCATAGGAAAATGCGACATTTATGACAATGGATTGATGGACGCAACATACAAAAAATTCTTATAGTTAAATCTATAGCTACCTTACAAAATAGAAGCTATTCTAGCTTTACTTAAATTATATGGTTGGCTTGTACAATAACACTTTACGAATAGTTGCAGGAATATTTAAACAACTTCAACAATAAAAATACTATTTTTGGCTCAATTTTATGATAAGATGTACCAACTGTACTACCCAATTGACCGCTTTTAAGCAAAATACAGGGCATTGATTGGGCTAGGCAACTACTTAATTTTCATTTGATTTTACTAAGCACGTGGCTCGTTTTTTACTTTGTCTTTTATTTTGGGGTTATACTATAATGTTGATTGCTCAAGTGCATTTAACCACCCCTCTGGAGATTTTAACCTTTATGGAGGCTTCTCCAACTACCTATGAATTTGAACAACTCTACGGTAATCCTCCTCGCAAAAATCGTACTATCCTCCCTCACGGAACGTACATAAATATGGTAGAGGGCAAAGAATATCAAGTGGAGTATAAAAGTGCCTATTCTGAAGAACAAAAAGCCCTATTTGCAACTGCCAATGACTTGCTCAATACAGAAACACCTTCGTACAAAAAGGCTCGAAAACTTTATCACAAAATCCTCAAAGCACATCCTGAAGACGCTTCCTTACACACCTTGATTGGCACTACTTATTATGAAGAACAACAGTGGAAAAGTGCTCAAAATTGGCTCAACAAAGCTATTCAGCTCAACCCCATTGATTATAAAGCCTATTGGCTCTTAGGAGAGCTGTTTTTGGAACAACAACAAGTAGATACAGCACTCTACACCCTTACTCTAGCACATTTATTCAATAGAAATCACCCTCGTTTGCTCAAACGCTTGGTGGATGTATATGCAGCACAAAACAAAACATACTACAGAAATTGGGGCTTTGATCCCTTGATGCATCTGTACAAAGATGGCGAAACCATTGTGATTAGTGCCGATGGAATTTGGCTTACCTATGGCCTTTATAAAGCCGTATGGGAATACGATACGGATTATAATTACATCAAATCTCAACAATCGGTTACCGATTATCTGTTCCAACAAGAAATAGAAGCTGCTATAGGCACTTACATGACCTACACAGAACTCAAAGAGGATGACCCACGCAATTACCCTGCAATGAATGCTCTAGGGCGTTGTTTGGACCAAGAACTAGTAGAGGAGTTTGTATTTTATGAAATCTTGCTGGTCGATCGCCCTTCCTTGGCCTATCATCTCACTCCACAATTTATGGAACGCATCATGCAATATATCCATGTTATTCGTTCTATGGATTATGTTATCGACCAAGATTAATCTATATAGACACCAAAAACAAAAATCTGCCTATTGCCATAAGCAACAGACAGAATTTTGTTTCCTATTTGTACTAATTTACTTAGCCTATTTGTATATAACTGCTCTTATGCAGTGCGCTCAATGGCACCGGGATAACTAGCTAATACATTAGCTTTAAGCTCTTTTCTTGCAAAAAAGATACGACTCTTGATAGTTCCTAATGGCAAATCCAATTGATCTGCAATCTCTTGATACTTATATCCATAATAGTGCATCAAAAATGGTACTCTAGTATTATCCTCTAGTCGGTTAACAATTTCTTTGAGTTCCTTCATCATAATAGAGGAATCTGCATCATTCAAAATGGCTGGCCCACCTGAATTAAGATAGTATTGATTATCTGTAGAATCCAAAATGGTATTCTTCTTAACTTTCTTACGATAATTATTGATAAAAATATTGCGCATGATGGTAAACATCCATGCCTTGATATTAGTCCCTACCTTAAACTTATCCTGATTGACTAACGCTCTGTAAGCAGTCTCCTGATACAAATCTTTTGCATCCTCCATGTTTCGCGTTAGTTTAAGTGCGAAGTTGGTTAGAATATGCTCAAGTTTGTAAATTTCAGTGCTAAAGTTAATAGTTGTCATGTATTGAATAATTTTAGTGACACTCGCAATATTGCTTGTTGTTTAAACAAATATACGAATCAATTAAACAAAAAGCAAATTTTTGTTGAACTTTCGTTAAACAAAAGATAAACAAAAATAGATGTCAGTACATCTAAATCACATACAATCAATTGAAAAACAACATTTTAACAAAAAATCAAAAAAAGTGTTAATTTTTTCTAAATTTTGTTTTGTTCAAGTTGTTTAACCTAAATAGAACAATTTAGCACATAAAATTCTCTCCAGAGCAGCTACCTTAAATGCCTCCATACAATTATCCTTAGCTACTTGTCAATTGATTTAAGGTATTTTTAAGTAGGTGCAAAAAAGAAACCGTACAACCGAGCTTGCGAGCTCACGAAGTAATAAAAAAGGAGAGATTTTGGTCTAGATCAAGGCGAAAAACAAAGCTGTAACGGGTTACAGCGCGTATTTTCAACGCCGAGCTAGGGCAAAAGAATCGTTTTTTAGTCCGTTTACTTTTTTAAGACTACTTAAAACTGAAATAGTCTAGAAAACAGAACAACATTCGCCCCACACCCACAAAAAAAAAAGGATTAGCTCCAAAAAGCTAATCCTTTTAAATTTTAAAAATTTTCAGTCGGGGTTGCAGGATTCGAACCTGCGGCCCCCTGCTCCCAAAGCAGGTGCGCTAACCGGACTGCGCCAAACCCCGAAAAGAGTGATAAAATCAACTCTAAAAAGTGGCGGAGAGAGCGGGATTCGAACCCGCGGTACCCCGTTAAAGGTACGCCAGTTTAGCAAACTGGTGGTTTCAGCCACTCACCCATCCCTCCTAGTGCGATGCAAATATAAGCCAAAGTACAAGAATTCAAAAGTTTTGAGCCAAAAAAAAAGCATTTTCTTAAAAAAAACTTCATCTTGTAAGTAAGATATTTTTGAGTCTTTTTATAAGACCTTCACACTGTGCTTTATAGCATCAATCACACTAACCACATGTTAGAAAAAAAAGTTCAGCAGATTGCAAAAAAAAAATTAGATGCTCTAATTGTGACACGTCGTCACCTGCACCAGTATCCAGAATTGTCCTTTCAGGAGCACCAAACCTGCCAATTTGTACAACAACAATTGAGCAGTATGGGCATTGAAAGCCGTGTTATGGCCAACACAGGTGTAGTAGCAATAATAGAAGGCAAAGAACCAACGAGCCGCCGATTGGCATTGAGAGCAGACATAGATGCCTTGCCCATTCAAGAGACCAATGCCGTGCCCTATTGCTCCCAAGTAGAAGGAGTCATGCACGCCTGTGGACACGATGTACACACCACCTGCCTACTTGGTGCTGCCCAAATCTTGCAAGAACTGCGGGAAGAATGGCGAGGCAGTGTACAGTTGATTTTTCAGCCGGGTGAAGAAAAATTACCGGGGGGAGCCTCTATGTTATTGGAGGAAGGTGTATTTGAGCAGTTTGCACCCAGCTCTATTTTGGGGCAGCATGTAGAGCCGTTTTTGGAGGTGGGCAAGGTGGGTGTCAAATCAGGCTTGTTTATGGCCTCGGCCGATGAATTGTACGTCACCGTAGAGGGCAAAGGCGGCCACGGAGCACGTCCCCACCAGTGCGTAGATACTATCTTGATGGCTTCGCATCTGATTGTGTATTTACAGCAATTGGTGAGCCGGCGCGCCGACCCCTTGATGCCAACGGTATTGAGCTTTGGAAAAATATTTTCGGATGGGGGAGCCACCAATATTATTCCCGAAAAGGTGACTATCTGGGGCACGTTGCGAACCTTTGATGAAGAATGGCGTGCCAAGGCACACACTTGGTTGCAAGAATCGGCACAAGCTTTTTGCCAAAGCATGGGAGGCAATTGCCAGTTTGATATTGCCAAAGGCTACCCCTACCTCAAGAATGAGGAACAATTAACGGCCAAAGTACAACAAGATATGGAAGCCTACTTAGGTGCAGAAAATGTAGTGCAATTGCCCGCACGCATGGGAGGTGAGGATTTTGCCGCTTATTCGCAACAAATGCCTGCTTGTTTTTATCGCCTAGGCGTACAAAATCCCAATGGCACAGGTTTGCATACCCCTACCTTTGATGTGAATGAAGATTGCCTAGAAATCGGTGCAGGATTGATGGCGTGGTTGGCCATGCAGTAGCGACGCAAGATTTTGCGTCGCTGCTGCATGAATAAAATAGCATTCTAAAACGAAGAAACAACATTGAGCTGCACCCCATTAAAGGCAGGCTGGTAACGGCACACCCCACCTGTACAAACAATACCCTCTACTTGACGCTTGTAAGCAATCTCAAAACGATTGCTATGATGCGTATAATTGGCTCCAAACTCGTAAAACACCTCTATATTATCGTACTTCGTAGGCATCGTATTGACCATAGTAGAAGCCCAAAAAGTCAAGTTTTTGGCACTGAACTCTGCCAAGGCAAAGGCCCAAGAACCAAAATCTTGCTCGGTCTGCATATACGACAATTCTATGCGTAAAGAACGGCGTTTCTTGAATCGGAAACGCATTTCGGCATAAGGCGTAATAGCCACCAATAAGGGTACACCCGGTTTTTGCTCATAGCGATCTTGGTTGTATTGTTGAAATTGAACCCCTGCAATCAGTTTTACCTTTTTGTTGATTTTCCACAAGGCATTACCATTGATTTCTCGGTATAATAATTTCGGTTCTTGTGCAGGATCTTCGGCCGCACTTGGCCCCGTCTTAAGAGAATCCAATGCCATAATGTTGGAAAAATTAATGTTAAAGGTCAATTTCTTGGGAATAGGCACCCAAGTCAAATCCAACTGCACCGCCTCCTCTCCTACCTCTTGGGTAGCCGCATTGTAACGTGCTGTGAGGCGATACGTATTTTGGCGAGCCATAGGCGGCAAATAGGCAATCATACCTTCTGTGAGGGTTTGCAAAGGCGAGGTTCTTAGGATAAAGTGGTCGGTACGTTTGTACTGCCCCAAGATGGAAAAGCCCTTTCTAGAATAGCTCAAGGAAGTATAGACATTATACCCCGGACGATTTTCTAATACCCCTCTAGTATTGAAAGCATTAACCGCCTCTGCCGTTTTGTAGGCCCCTTCTACAAACCAATTGATGCCGCCCCAAGTAAGGGTATTGTACACCGAAAAAGCATAAGTCGTATACTTAGGCACAAATACATCTTGTGGTTGATAAGAACTAATGTCATTGACCACTTGGTTCATGCTCTCATCATCCAAGGTGCGACGCACCGCACCAGCTCCCGGACTCAAAGTCACTTGCTTATCCCCTTCCCCCATTGCAATAAAACCATCAATGGCTGCACCTGCAATAATAGGTTGGTAATTCTCAAACAAATTGAGCTGTTTCTCTACCTTCTTTTGTTGCCCTACAAACGCCTTTACTTGCCAGTTATCATTAATATGATAAATCAAACGCGCCCCTACCAAGGCGTTATCAATAGGCAAATAACGAGCATTATAAGCTCTAAAAATGGTTCCATTACCAATCTGATCATAAAAATAACCGCCTGTAATATCTAGGTTGTGAATTTTTTTGCGAATGTGCCAACGCCCCAAGCCCAAGGCAGAATAAGAATCGAGCGGATCAATTAGGTTAGAATTATAATACGCATCAAAACGCACCCCAATATCAAATCCCATAATATTGTAATTCAGGGTCAACCAATTGCTCGTCCCAAATTTTTGCCGATCATACTGTGGGGTATTGGCCGCACCAATAACCGAATCTCGTACAAAAAAATTGGTCAACGTTTCAAAATCTCCTGTCAACGTCCCCATTTTGTTGGCAGTAGGATCTTGAGCGTGGAGAAGGACGCTGCTTGTAATTAATAATCCTAACAACAGTAATCTTAACTTCATAAAGCAATCGGTTTTTCTGATTTGTCTGGGAATGTATAGGAGTAGGCTGTAATTATGATAGTTGTCGCACACAAAAAACTTAGTTTTAAGGAGTCCTTTTGTCATAAAAATAACAAATTGCTAAGAGCAGCTTAAAAAAGTCCTTATTTTTCGCAACATTATTTAGACATACTAAAGTATGAAGATAGTTTAATTTATCCATAGGCTTCCTGTCAAAATTTAATTTTAATTTCTTAACTTGGCATAGCTATTGAAAGTAAGGAAAGCAGATGAGCATTAAACATTTTGTTTGCTATATCGCCATTTTGTCTTCTGTACATTTATCACAACCATCAGTTATGAAATCATTAAATACATTACTTGCCGCCTTTTTTATTCTGTTTTGGAGTGCCACTACTATAGCACAAAAACAACTCCCTGCTTCGCTCACTGTAGAGACGGTTGCTGGACAAAAAGTTAACCTCAAAGACTATGTTGCTGAAAAAGGTAAAATTACAGTGGTGAATTTTTGGGCTACTTGGTGCAAGCCTTGCAAAGAGGAATTGGATGCTATTAATTCGGATTATTTGGAAGAGTGGCAAGATGAGTATGACATTGAGTTTATTGCCTTGAGCATGGACGATACCCGCACCAAACCACGGGTAAAGGGCTTGGTAGATTCTAAAGGATGGGAGTATACGATTTTTTGCAATCCCGACAACAGTGCCTATCAAGCACTAGGGTTCAATGCTTGCCCTTATACCATTTTGTTGGATGCAGAGGGTAATATTGTGTATACGCACAATGGTTACAAACCCGGTGACGAAGAGGAATTGGAAGAAGAAATTATCAAGGCTGCTGAATAAATTATTGAGCTTTTTAGATCATTTAGGGCTGTATTTTGTAGTAATAGGCTATACGTTTATTACCACAAAATACAGCTTTCTTTTTTAGTCGGTTTGGCAACTTCTTTGCTGGATAAACAGTAAATAGTATATTCGCCCTACCCCAAGGCTTTTTGGTTTTTTGTTTTTAACTATACAACATGCTCTCTCTCAAAAATATTCGCAAATCGTACAAAATTGGTCAAGGTTCTATAGAAGTGCTCAAAGGTATTGATTTGTTTATCGACCAAGGAGAATTTGTTTCTATCATGGGTTCTTCTGGTTCTGGCAAATCTACTTTGCTCAATATCATGGGCATCCTAGATAGTTACACCATTGGAGAGTATCACTTGGATGGTATTTTGATTAAGAATCTAACCCAAACACAGGCGGCACAATATCGCAACCAATTGATTGGGTTTATTTTTCAATCGTTCAATTTATTGCCTTTCAAAACGGCTGCTGAGAATGTTGCCCTGCCCTTGTATTATCAAAAAGTTCCCCGCAAGGAACGCCACAAAAAAGCTGTAGAATTCTTGGACAAGGTCGGACTAAAAGCTTGGGCCGACCACCACCCCAATGAGCTATCGGGCGGCCAACAACAACGGGTAGCCATTGCCCGTGCCTTGATTTCGGAACCCAAAATCATCTTGGCCGATGAGCCTACTGGTGCCTTAGACACCCAAACCTCTTATGATGTGATGGATTTGTTCAAAACCTTTAATGACGAGGGCAAAACGCTCTTATTGGTAACGCACGAGGAGGATATTGCCGCCAAAACCAAGCGAACTATTCGCCTCAAAGATGGTTTGATTATTAGTCAATAATCCTTCCTCTAGTTGATAATTAACAGAGGCAAAAACATCAATATGGAGCCCATTGCCCTAACAGCGCAAGAAATCGAGCATCTGCAAACCATGCTGTACAGTTCGGATGCTTCCAACTGCTTGCTGGCCTTACACTTATTAGAACAACAATCTACCATTCCACCAGAGCTATTGTCTGCTATTTTGGGGGTCTATACCTATTACAATAAACAAGAAGCATACAGCAAGCTGGCCCGAAAAATTCTCAACAAAAAGGGCAAAAAGAAGTTGGTCAAATTCTTAAGAAACACGCCCAAAAAAGGATTTGAAACATGGACAGTGTACCAATGGGAAGAATACACCAACCAATTGGAAGAAGAAACGCCCTTGCCTGCCTTGCCTCTGGTCACTTTTTGGTACCAACAAGTACCAAACGACCCTAGATACCTCAAGCTATACACAGCTACTATTGCCCAACTGCCCTCCGCCCAACGCCAAGAAAAGGCCAGAGCTTATTGGGCACCTCGTGTACAGGGTTCTACGGTTTATGTCAAACCTGCTGATGGTTTGTTGCTAGAGGATTTGGTAGCTTGGCAAAACATTCGTCAAGTTATTGCTGATCCACATTGGGCGGTTTTTAATCTTATTTTTAAGCATTTGCGTTTGGTACACACCTTCACGCTCCAAGGTGTGGCCGAATATCCAAGAAATGCCGATATTTTGCTGCCCAATGGCTTTGAACAACTCCAAAACCTGCAAACGCTTGAATTGCTCCATATCACCAGTGTCAGCAAAAAAGCATGGCGCATCATCAAGCAATTGCCCCGACTCAAAAAAATAGTCATCACCCTTGGCGAGCAAGCCAAGGAATATATCGGCTATTATTTTTTTACTTTGGTAACAGTTGAGGAATTGCATATTAGCGGCCAGTATCTCGCCCTAGATATTGCCCTACACAAATTGCCCAATCTCAAACGATTGTATATTTCTAATTCTACACTAAAGGATAGTGCTGTATTTTTTGAGGCTTTGGGCCAACTAGAGCATCTGGAGCAAGTGCATTTTCATCCTGAATTGCAGGCCGCTTATGAGGGGTATCTAAAAAATATTTTTTGACATCAAGGTTACCTTTTGCAAGGCGTTCCATTAACAGACAACATAGGCTTTCAACGTGTTTTGCGTAACACAACTCAGTACAAAAATTTAAGATACCGAAGATGCACTTGCTAGGTGCTAGGTATCTTTTTTTTGTTCCCCCTCCTCTTGTTCCGATGCCTCTTCTTGCTTTTTGGGCTTCTTTTTTTTCTTTTTCTCTGGTTCCTTGTATTCCAATTCAAAATGATTGAAGAGCTTGCGGGTAGCTGCTTTGCCAACGTGTGTTTCTAATTCTTCTTGGGAGGCTGCTTTAATTTTTTCGACCGAGCCAAAGGTGGTGAGCAACAATTCAGCTGTTTTTTTGCCAATGCCCTTGATGTTGGTCAATTGGGTAGAAATATACTTTTTGGAGCGTATAAGACGATGAAATTCAATGGCAAAACGGTGGGCTTCGTTTCTGGCTTGCTGAATCACCTTGAGCGTAGGCGATTTTTTGCTGAGTAATAAAGGCACATTATCCTCTGGAAAATAAATCTCTTCCAACCGTTTGGCAATGCCAATAATGGTGACTCTATTGTAAATATCCAATTCCTTTAGGCTTTTGACGGCTGCACTCAACTGCCCCTTTCCCCCATCAATAACAATGAGTTGGGGCAAGGTTTTTTTCTCTTGAATTAGACGGCTGTAGCGGCGAAAAACAATTTCGGTCATGGAGGCAAAATCATCGGGACCTTCTACTGTTTTGACGTGATAGTGGCGGTAATCTTTCTTGGAGGGTTTGCCATGCCTAAAACAGACCATGGCAGCTACAGGATTAGTACCTTGTAGATTGGAGTTGTCAAAACACTCAATATGCAGGGGCAAAACATCCATTTGGAGATCTTTTTTCATAATCTCCATGACTCGATCGGAGCTGTTTTGTTTTTCGGCACGAGAGGCCGCTTGTTTTTTCTTTTGGAGAACGTAGTATTGTAGATTTTTTTCGGATAATTCTAACAACTTTTTTTTGTCTCCAATCTTGGGGATGGTAATGGTGGTTCCCTCCCAAACATTGGGAATTTCAATAGGAACAATCACCTCTGGTGCAATACTCTGGTACTTTTCACGCAAGGTTTGAATAGCAAAAATCAATAAATCTTCCTGCTCCTGATCCAAATTGGTATCCAACTCCATGGTAAAGGTATTGATAATGGCTCCATCTACTACCTTTAGATAATTGAAATAGGCAACATCATCATCGTGTGTCAAACTAAACACATCTACATCCCTAATCTTGGGGTTGACTACTGTAGAACGGCCTTGGTAATTGGTGAGGGCATCATATTGCACCTTAATTTCTTGGGCACGTTCAAAATTCATTTCCTCTGCCTGTCGCTGCATTTCCTCTTTGAGATAACGTTTTACCGAGGTAAAATGTCCTTTTAGGATATTGGCGACTTGCTCTATCTTTTTGTTGTAAGCTTCTTCTTCTTCTAGCCCAATACAGGGTGCCAAGCAATTTTTGATGTGATACTCCAAACAGGGCTTAAACTTTTGGGCAATGATGTTCTCCTCTGAAAGTTTTAATTGGCAGGTTCTTAATTGAAATAGATTCTTAATCATTTCAATGATGGTATTCATGCGCTTACGGGAAACATAAGGGCCAAAATACCTAGAGCCATCCTTATTGACATGGCGTGTAATGAACACCCTTGGAAAGCGTTCTTTCTTGATGCAAATATATGGATAAGGCTTGCCCGATTTGAGCATCACATTGTAGCGAGGCTGGTGTTTTTGGATTAGAGTGGCCTCCAATAACAAGGCATCTTGCTCGGTATCTACAATGGTGTATTCGATGCGCTCTGCTTTCCGAACCATGATGCGGGTTTTATTACGCATGTCTTTGCGATTGCCAAAATAAGAGGCAACCCGCTTCTTTAGGTGTTTTGCTTTTCCGATGTATAAAATCTCATCATCCTTGCCAATAAAACGATAAACACCGGGTTCGGTCGGAAAGGTTGGTGCTATTTTATTGTAATCGTCTTTTGTCATTGGCCAAATTGGTTTGAAATTGCAATAATGGGAATACTTTATATTCCTCAAACATAGAAATAATTAGGTTTTAGGAGGGATTTAGCAATCTTATTTCAAAAAACATAAGGTCAATATAACTAAAAATGGCCACTCTGAATAATTCAGAATGACCAAATTCCTAATGAGTTTACAATTGCTTTGCAAAGCAAAAGTTATCTCGATTTTTTATTTCTTAAGTGTAGTATTCCATACCAACTCACTATCTTCTGTAGCAGAAGCACCGGGCTTATAGATGTTTTTGTCATAGCTCTTTACAACTTTAACACCTTCGTCATTAAAGTCTAAAAAGAAAGCTCCTTTTCCGTTTTCTGGGTAACATACAGCCAAGTGGCGAGCCTGTAATTCACAATCACAATCTACTTTTCCATCGCCTTTTTCTACAGTAGAAGTAAATTTTGTTTTGTTTACTCTACCAATGGCTAAAGATGTTTGTACACCGTTGTTATCAAACTTGTACAATCCTTTGTAACGTGGTGTAGGAATTCTACGCACGAGACAATCTTTGTTGGTACGCAATTCTGTAATATCCAACTGCACCCAAACAGGTGTTACAATCAAAGGGTTATCTGCTTTGGTTACAATTAATATAAATAATGGTTTTTCTCCATCATACTGATAGCTACCATCTGCAGCAGGCGCCTCATGGAAAACTAAAGAATTACGCTCTGCAATTTCTTCTACTGTACAATTGATACGAAATGGTTCTCCATTGACCAAGCCTTCTAAAACAGCAGTTGGTTTGGGTTGATTAGGCAATAAATCGGTAACAATGTGAATGTTACAAAATGAGGAACGGCTGCTGATGATTTCCCAACGGCCTTCCCATTCTACTAAACCTTGTGCCTCGTTAATGCTAGGGACAAGCAAGAACAAAGTCAAAGTCAAAAATGTTAAAAGGTTTTTCATAATCTTGATGTATTTAAGTGCGATTCTTAGTTTAAAATAAAAGGGGTAGAAAATACACTATAAAATGTCTATACACTTATTTAATGTCAAAAAGTCGTCCATTGTTACCGTTGCGCTACTTTTTTTTTGATTTTTTTTAAAAAAAGTGTTTTTACCAAAAAAAAGCGTTGGTTGAACGTTTGTATAAAAAGAAATTTTAGTCTTTTGTATTGAACTATTTATTATTAATAACACTCTTGAACACTTATTAGTTCATCCAAATATAAGCCATTTGTGTAAAACTTATGTTAAAAACCCCTTGAGAGGGCATGAATAGCCCTTATATGGCACGAATAGTTGGTAGGATGGCAAAAAAAAGAACACCCTAAAATAATTTAAGGTGCTCTTTTATTTATTCGCTTGAAGCAAAAATTATTGACAATTCATCAATCTTAGTCTTTTTTAGCTAATTTTTTGCGCTCGTGTTCTTTGAGGTAAATCTTACGCATTCTTATGTTTTCGGGCGTAACCTCTACGTACTCATCTTCGCCGATATATTCCATAGCTTGCTCTAGGGAAAAATCTACTGGAGGAGGGAGTTTTACTTTGTCATCTGCACCAGAAGAACGCATGTTGGTCAATTTTTTGGTTTTGGTAATGTTAATCACCAAATCATTCTCACGGCTGTGCTCTCCTACTACTTGGCCTTCGTACACCTCTACACCAGTTGGGATAAAGAATCGACCACGATCTTGCAATTTATCCATAGAGTAAGGAATAGACGTTCCATTTTCCATAGCAATAAAAGCTCCCTTATTGCGGCCTTCAATGGCCCCCTTCCAAGGCTCATACTGCAAGAAACGGTGGGTCATCACTGCTTCACCAGCCGTACCATTTAATACCAGTGTTCTCAAACCAATAATTCCTCTTGAGGGAATATTAAACTCTAGGTGCATCAAATCCCCCTTAGGCTCCATGATGGTCATATCTCCTTTGCGCTGAGAAACCAGCTCAATGACTTTACCAGAATAATTCTCTGGCACATCAATAGAAAGCAATTCTACAGGTTCGTGCTTTTTGCCATCAATTTCTTTGACAATTACACGAGGCTTGCCCACTTGCAATTCGTAGCCCTCTCTACGCATGGTTTCAATCAATACAGACAAGTGCATGACACCACGACCGTATACCATATAAGCATCAGGAGAAGCTGTTTCTTCTATTTTTAGCGCTAGGTTCTTTTCTGTTTCTTTGTACAAACGGTCACGAATGTGGCGTGAAGTAACATATTTACCTTCCTTGCCAAAGAAAGGAGAATCATTGATGGTAAACAACATGCTCATGGTTGGTTCATCAATTTTGATAGGCTTCATTCCCTCGGGGTTTTCAGCATCAGCAATCGTATCACCAATATCAAAATTATCAATTCCAGCTACTGTACACAAATCACCACATCTTACTTCGTCCGTTTCTTTCTTGCCCAAGCCATCAAACACATACAAGGTCTTGACACGAGTTTTGTTGATGCTGCCATCTCTACGAACTAATGAAACAGGTTGGTTTACCCGCAAGCTTCCACGTGTTACACGCCCCATTCCCATTCTACCAATGTATTTGGAGTAATCTATATTGGTAATTTGCAATTGTACCGTTCCCTCCACTACTTCAGGAGCAGGTACTTCCTCCAATACTACATCCAATAGGTGTGTAATATCTTGTGTAGGATTTTGCCAGTCTGGTCCCATCCATCCCATTTTGGCAGAACCATAAACAGTTTTGAATTCCAATTGCTCCTCGGTAGCATCCAAGTTAAACATCAACTCAAACACCTCTTCTTGAACTTCCTCTGGACGGCAGTTGTCTTTGTCTACTTTATTAACAACGACCACTACTGTTTTGCCCAATGCTAGAGCCTTGGATAATACATAGCGAGTTTGTGGCATTGCCCCTTCAAAAGCATCTACCAACAATAATACACCATCTGCCATGTTCAATACACGCTCTACCTCTCCACCAAAATCGGCGTGACCGGGGGTATCAATAATATTAATCTTGGTGCCTTTGTACTGAACAGAGACGTTCTTAGCCAAAATGGTAATACCACGCTCGCGTTCTTGGTCATTATTGTCCAAAATAAGTTCACCAGTCTCCTCGTGATCTCTAAAGAGTTGACATTGGTGCAAAATTTTATCTACCAGAGTAGTTTTACCATGATCGACGTGTGCAATGATAGCGATATTACGCAAAGGTTGATTGGACATCGTTTGTTTGTATTGTTTAGAAGTGCCTTACTATAGGCTTCTGAATTAAGAATAGGACTGCTTACTTAAAAAGTGCTGCAAAAGTACGACTTTATATTTGATCCTTGGTCGATTTTGAAATAAAATCCACGATTTAGTGCATTTATAACCCATTTTCTAACTGTAATTTAACATTGGGGAAGCTTTGGAAGGTCTATTTTTGGGCACGAAACAGCATCCAGATAGAAATAAAGGCAAAGACAATATTGGGCACCCACACGCCTAGAATGGGCGATAAGCCCCCTTTGATGGAAAATGTAGTGGCAAATTTGGTCATAAAAATATACACAGCCGATAAGCCTACCCCAATGACCAAGTTCCAAGCCATTCCCCCTCTCCGCTTGCGCGATGCCACTGCAAAACCAATTAATGTGAGAATATAAATAGAAAAAGGATCGGCACTGCGCCTATAACGTTCTACCTCAAACACCATCATGCCACCTGTGCCCTTGGCTTTTTGTTTTTCGATGTATTGGATCAATCTATCAGTAGTCATATTGTCCTTGTCATTGTCTCGCTTGATCAAATCATCAATATACAAGCCTATGGTGGTATCTATGGTAAATTGCGGAGGCAGGTGCTCGGTTGTATACAGCAAAGTAGCAGGATGCGTAGCTGTTGTAATAGAATCCGTAGGCTTGCGTTCTACTCGTTTTTTGTGGGTGCGTATTCTAATGCCCGACAAACGCCATTTATTGGGGGGGGCTAATAGACGTACTGTATTGGCCGTTAGCACATAGGTGCGATGCAGGCGGGAGCTATCATGCTTGATCCAAGCAAACTGGCTGCCCGAACTATCGTAACGATTGAATCCTTGCAAATAAAACTCCTCGTAAGGGCTGGCGGCTGCATGAAAATTGCCCGAGTTGCCTACATAATTATGTTTGTAAATATAGGTGTTCTCAAACAAGGTTCTAGAGGCATTGGAGCGGGGTATAACATAGTGATTGCCATAATAATGGATGCCTGCAATAATGGTGGCTCCCATCAAGTAAGGCCATAAAATTCGGTAATAATTGACCCCATTGCCCAACATGGCTACAAATTCGGTATTACTGGCCAAACGTGCTGTAAAAAAAACAACAGCAATAAGGTTGTACAAGGGAAAAATTAACCCATTGATAAACGGAACAAAATTCATGTAGTACTCCAATACCTGCACAAAGGTTGGGCCGCCTTCTTCCAAAAAATCATTGACCTTCTCTGCCCCATCTATTACTACAGACAACATAGACGACAGCAGTACAATAAAGAAAAAACTACTCAAGTAGCGTTTCAACAGATATTTATCAATGGTCTTCAAATCAATTCAATTATAAACAATCAAAACTACAAGACGAATAAACTAAAGCTTTGGTTTGGCTCGTGTAATATGTGGTTTTTTGAGGTAGAAAGGCTCAAAATAAGCCACTGATTGCAAAGCTGAAGCCTCCCAAGCAGTTTGAGCCAAGCTGCCCATGTACTTGGCAGACGGCTGCAACACCCCACTCCATTGCAAGTGTTGGGGCAAACCCGCTCCAAACAAACTGCGAAACTTAGCAGCAGCATCTCCCCCAACAATCCAAGCATCCAGTTGATGCTCTTGTAATAAAGCATCAAAACTATTGGTAGACAAAGTAGCAAAATAAGGTTCTACCAATGCTTGCAAATTAGCATCATATACCCCTACATAAGCATCCATGCGCCTAGCATCCATCAAACTCAGATAACCAACCTTGGCATGGCCTTTGGTTTGGTTTTGCGCCCCCCAAGCCAGCGCTTGTAAACTATCTACTGCCAATAATGGCTTGTTGAGGGCATAACACAAACCTTTGGCGGTTGAAAGCCCTATTCGGAGTCCTGTATAAGAACCCGGCCCTTGACTGATAGCAATAGCGGTCAGGGCGGTTAGCTCCAATTGAGCGGTTGCCATTACCTCTTGTACAAACAAGGTAATATGTTGGGCATGTCCATTGGCTTGGTCATCTTGACGTACAATCCAAGGTTGTCCATCTCGAATGAGTGCAACAGAACAATTTTGCGTGGTTGTTTCTATGGCAAGTATGTAGGTAGACAAAACAATAAGGTGTTTTTTGTCATTAAAGTGGTTTAAAAATGGAGTCAAATATACAAGGAACTAATCGAAAAGCTGTTTTCTATTCCAAAAAATAAAACTAAACTAAAAGCTCGTATAACTTTGATAGCTATACACCTTCCCGCCCTATCAATATTACTTATTGCTGTTTTTCAATCTAAAATGTTGTATCTTTGCTGCATTCGTGATTTTTGGAATCAACTATTTAATTTTTGGAATGATTCTAGGGAATACTGCTTGTTGATAAGTCCTTTAAACCTAAACACTTCTATAACTTATAATCCTTTCAATTATGTCCCGTTTTTTATTGTTACTCTTTTTTTGTAATAGTTTATTGCTCAATGCCCAAAAAGATGTCACCTATACTGAATTTTCTGATAGTATGGATGTTAGTATGGTATACCATGTTGATTTGAGTAATCAAGGATTGACAGAACTGCCTGCCAAATTATTAGAATGCTCTAATGTAACTCAATTAAATCTATCGAACAATGAACTAAGTGTACTCCCAGACGAATTGGGCAAATTGGCTAATTTAGAAACATTAGTTTTGGATGATAACCACTTGGAGAGCTTGCCCAAAACCTTCAAGGATCTCAAAAAATTGACAGTACTGTCTATGAATAATGCCTTGTGGACCAACAATCCGAATGCTGTTATCAATGATTTGATTAAGAATAGCAAGCTTACTTCTTTGTACTTGCGTAATAATGAGCTAACCGCACTTCCCAATAGCATCAAAAATTGGAAAATGCTCAAAACCTTGGATGTGGGCAATAATGACCTCCAATCACTCCCCAATAACACCAGCAAACTGCCTGCCTTACGTTCGATTAGTCTCAACAACAACCCCAATTTGGACTTTGAGGATGCTTGTGAAAAGTTGGCCGCTCTAAAAACACTGCAAAAAGTAAATATTGCTTACAACAATTTGGCTAAAGTACCCAAGCCTTTGATGGATTGTCGTTATTTGCAATCGTTGGATTTATCGCACAACAACTTGGAAGAGTTGCCCGAACGTATGACCCAGCTCATTCGCCTTAGAACCTTAAACACTAGTTATAATAAAATTACTTCCCTATCCGAAGCATTTTCTTTATTAGAAAACTTAAATAACTGGAATCTAAATCACAACCAACTCAGCAGCCTGCCTACAGGTATGGGCATGATGATAGAATTGACCACCTTGTCCATCAATAGCAATCAAATCACAGAATTGCCCAACAATATCCGAAAATTATCCAATCTCCAAACCTTTGATATTGGTAATAATCCCATCCAAAAAATAAACTTTGATATTACTAACTTTAAGAATCTAAAAACGATTAACCTAGAAGGACTCAACTTATCTGTGGTAACAGCAGAATGGCTCGGCAGTTGGAAAGAATTGACTACTCTAAATTTGGCCAATAACCCCGAATTGGATTGGGCAACGCTCCTCCCTGCTCTTGCCCAGCAAACGGCTTTAAAACATTTAAATCTGGCTGGTAATAATCTAACACAGCTCCCCGAAGCACTAAAAGATTGTTCTTTTTTGATGGAATTGAATTTGTCTGGAAACAAAGCATTGAATACCCCCGAAACATGGGCTTTGTTGCCTCAATTGCCTCAATTAAATCGCTTGTATTTGCAAGACATGGATATGAAAGAAATCCCCGAAACCTTGGCCGAATGCAAAGGATTAACCTACTTGGATTGTTCTAAGAATCCTGTGAGCCAGATTCCAGATACGTTAGCCACATTGCCCTACTTACAAACCTTGCACCTTTCGGAAACGGACATCAGCACTGTTCCGAGCAGCATGGGCAGCTATCCCTCTTTGCGCTTCTTGCACTTGGCCAACTGCCAAAATATTCAAACCAAATTATTGCTAGAGCATCTAAAAGATGTCTCCCTACATATCTTGGATTTGCAAGAAAGCACGCTAGAGGCTTTTCCTGAAGCGTGGACAGCCATTGCCGCCAATAAAATCATCCTCACAGGCTCCAATTTGGAGGCAGATGTTTTATCAGCCCTAGAAGAAGGCTTATTGTACACCACTATTGTATCCGAAGAACAGGAATAATGAAACGCAAATGTGAACGCTGCCAAGCTGCTTTTGAATGCCAGCCCAATGCCATAGAACAATGCCAGTGTAGCCAGTGGGTCTTGCCCCCAGCTACCCGCACCCTGATTGCCCAGCAATATCAGGATTGTTTGTGTGTTTCTTGTTTGCAAGAATTGGGTGCTGTGGCAAAAAAGGGTAGCTTGGCGGCTGTTCCTAAACCTCCTCAACTATTGGATTGATTGGACTGTTGTAAACTAATAACCTTTATCCTTTAAATTTTGATATGCTACTATGACTGTTCAAGAAAAAATTGCCCGTTCAGAAACTCGTATTTTCAAAGCGGTGCTCCCCAATACTACCAATCATTACAATACCTTGTTTGGGGGAACCGCCCTGCAAATGATGGATGAGGTGGCCTTTATTTGTGCCACCCGTTTTGCACGCAAAAGAATGGTGACGGTCACTTCGGATCAAATCCATTTTAAGCAGGCGATTCCAGCAGGCACCTTGATAGAATTGGTGGCCAAAGTGGTGTATGTGGGCAATACTAGTGTGAAGGTTCAGGTAGAGATTTACTTGGAAGAGATGTATGAGGAAAGTCGTAAAAAAGCCATTACAGGCATGTTTACTTTTGTTGCCATTGATGAGCAACGCCGACCTACGCAGGTGGTGGAGACGTTTGTGAAGGAGTAGATGTATAGAAGAATTTAGGCTATAGTCGGTTATCAACTCCGCCTATTAAGTTGCAACAGATGTTTTTGGGCGAATGTAATTAAGGCTATTTTTTAGTTTTGAACATTCCATTTCTATAGTTGGGAACACAAAAGAATAAGTTGTATTGCCATTATCATGCACTCGCTTTTCAAACCTATCTTTAAAATATACTATTATTTCATCCAATGCTTTTAGGGATTAGACAACAATTCAGATAAGTTTAATACATCAAAATTCTTTGGAATCTCTATTTCATCAGACTCTTCCACCACCATTAGATTAAAATAATATCCTAAGCCATAAATTTTAGTATTAAGGTTTGCAGTTGTTAGCATAATATCACGTTCAGCTAATTCAGCATCATCTTTTATCTCTGCCCAAACATCAACATCTAAATTATCATTAGCTCTTACTGCCAGCTTAAGGACATCGGTAATAGAATCTAACTTTGTCAAGGCATATATATACGAATTCACTAGCAATGATAACACACGTGTATCTAATTGCGTTTTATTGTAAACCATAAAATTAATCCCCCAAAGCTTATCCGTTTTAGCTTGATGCAGCTTTTCCCAAAACTCAAACTTAGACTCTGATAATGTCCCCTCCATCATACGGAATCTATCCTTATCAATTTCCCCCATAAATTCTTCTAATGAGTTAAGAATACTCTGTATTTTGGAATCTTGGTCTATATGTGTGTTCATCCTTTCTAAATTTTATCCAACTTTTTGTACAATTTTTACCTTTTGGGTGTAAAAATGTGTAAAAAAAATTCGCATGTTTAGCGCAAGTCTATTATACTAAATATAATGAAAACTATGGTAAAATCGTTGGTTTCAAAACAAAATTTAACAATGCTATTAGATATTTTAACGCCTTTCTTCATGAAGAATTTACCAAACAAAAAATCTTCCCTATTATTTCCCATTTACACCTCCATTTCCAACAAACAAGGGCAATGATCAGAATGCACGGCATCATTGAGCAATTCGGCTCGAACAATACGTGCCTGTAGCCCAGCACTCACCGCGTGGTAATCCAAACGCCAGCCCTTGTTGCGGGCACGAGAAGCCGCCCGATAACTCCACCAGCTAAATTTTTGCGCTTCGGGGTGTTGAGCACGAAAGGCATCTACAAAATTTCCGTCTTTGAACCACTCGCTCATCCAAGCCCGTTCTTCGGGCAAGAAGCCCGATGTTTTTTTGTTGGCCTTGGGATTGTGCAAATCTATTTCGTTGTGTGCAATATTGTAATCGCCTTGCAGAATAATGTTAGGGCGTTCTTGGCGCAAAGCCTGTACATGGCTATCAATGGCCTCCAAAAAATCATACTTCACGGCTTGGCGCTCGTCACCACTGGTTCCTGAAGGAAAATAGCAATTGAGCAAGGTCAAGTCTCCAAAATCGGCTCTAATCACACGCCCTTCTGCATCAAAACGCTCCACGCCCATGCCCTCCACTACCAAATCGGGCTTTACCTTAGAAAAAATAGCCACACCACTGTAGCCTTTCTTAATTGCCGAATGCCAGTATTGGTAAGTATAGCCCAAATCTGCCAGAGCCGTCAAATCCACTTGTTCTGGATGTGCTTTGGTCTCTTGCACGCCAATTACATCAAAATTATTATCACTTACCCATTGAACAAAATCTTTCTTGAGGGCAGCGCGTATTCCATTAACATTATAAGAAACAAAATTGAGTGTAGTGGCCATATACTTAAATCTATCTGATGGATTATTTTGGTGTTTTTGTTGGAACAAAAACAAATTAGCAATTGATAATCAAATTTATACACCTGTTTTTATTGTTTATAATTAATCGAATAAACAATATATAAATGTGCTATTATCAAAAAGATGCCTCAAAATAAGTAATCCATCAAACAAATGAGAAGCTTTGAGGTTTCTGTAAGGTACTTTTTGTGCTGTGAGGAGGATTTTGTCTTTTTTTTTACAAAAGAATTGGCATTTATAGTACCTTGTGCGTCCAAATAATTTTAACTAGATTATTCAACTATATTTATAAACCTCTACAGAATTCCCACACTCAAAGCCATTTTTCACCTTTAAGATTAATCACTCGTGGCTACATTACAAGAATTATTACCCCTTTACACCGACCGAGATTCCCGTTTTTTGGTTATTGATGACATTTTGGTGCATTATAAGGATGTAGGCCAAGGCCCTGCTGTGGTATTAATACATGGTGCTTTTTCGTCCTTGCACACCTATGATGCTTGGGCAGCAAAACTCGAAAAACAGTATCGAGTTATTCGGCTAGACTTAATGGGATTTGGACTCACAGGGCCGAATAAATCCAATGATTATTCGATAAAAAATCATATTCGTGTACTCAAAAAGGTATTAACACGGCTTGGTGTAGCATCTTGCTGTATGGCTGGAAGCTCTTTGGGAGGCTGGATTACTTGGGAATTTGCTTATGCCTACCCCAATCTTGTTCAGAAGATAGTTTTAATTGATTCTGCTGGTTTCTTAGAGGAAGAGGCGATTCCTCTCCCCTTCAAACTAGCAAGGTCACGCCTAGCACCACGTATGATTAAGTTTATTGTTCGTCGTTCTATCTTGGAAGTATTTGTCAAGCAAGTGTTTTTTGATGTACACAAGGTAACGGAGGAGGTCATCGATCGTTATTTTGATTTGTTTGCACGAGATGGCAATGGCGAGGCACTTATACATCTGGTGGGTACCTCCTTCAAGGATCACAGTCATTTTCTCAAAAAAATACAACAACCTACGCTAATTTTGTGGGGGGCAGAAGATGCTTGGATTCCTGTAGAACATGCTTATAGATTTCGGGATCAGATACCCAATAGCAAGCTCATTGTATACCCCAAGGTAGGACATATTCCTATGGAGGAAATTCCTCAAAAATCGTTGATGGATTTGACCGATTTCTTGGAAAAATCAGAAGCGTAAGAGTAACAATTTCCTACTATATAATAGCAACTGCCCAATACTTCATTATAGAAAGTATGGGGCAGTTTTTTATTTTACGCTGTTAGAACTACAGTGCTTATAGCTCCTCAAAGTCGATATATTCGCCTCCTTGATAACCATCTTTGGGGCGTTGTTGGTGTTGATAATGTTGTTGTTGTTTTTGGAATTGTTGCTTCATGCGTTCAAATGCCTCTTGAGAAGGATGGTTGCCTTGAAAAGACGAAGCAGGCGCAATGGTCAACAAAGGTTTCCAAACAAAATAAGTAACAAAGGCGATTAATAAAACGGATAGCAATAACATACTATATAATGTAATATTTGGTTTAGCCTCAATATAGAGGTACTTACTAGTATACAAAATAGAATCCAATTGCTAAAAGCAGCCATTGAGGCAGTTTTATTTTGAAAACCACTGTCATTTTGGCAGTTATTTTACCTTAAAAACCTTCCTCTAGCTTATCTTCTACTACTGTTTCTTTGTTTACAAATAGACGAGCGCTCAAAACAGAAATGTCATCAGGAAATGGTTGATTGCCTTTGAATTTCTTGACTGTACGCATCAGTTCTGCATTAAACGCCTCTACGGGCAAGTCTTTGTTGGCTACAATAAAACGTTCTACCTGTTTATCATCAAAGTAGGCTTTTTCGTCATTTTGCAAATCTGTTAGGCCATCTGTATACAACAAGAATAAAGCATCACTATCTAGAAATATTTCACCAAATTCAATAGCTGGTATCTTAGGAAATGCGCCCAAAATCGTACAGCCTTTATCTAGGCGACGGATTTTGCCATTCATATACATAAATGGCGGATTGTGCCCTGCACAGAGATAGCGCAAACGTTTCTTGCGGGTATTGTAGCGCGCTATAAAGAAGGTGATAAACTTATCCCCTTGGGTGGTTCTTAGCACCAGTGTATTGAGCCTATTGGTAAATTTTTTCACACTCAAATACTTACGATGTACCAAGGTTTGCAGATTAGCTTGGAAATTTGACATCAACAAAGCAGCAGCAATACCCTTGCCCGAAATATCAGCAATACAAAAAGCAATCTCGTCTTTTCCTACTTCAAAAAAGTCGTAATAATCGCCTCCTACGCCTTCGTGTGGCTGATAAATGCCTGCAAATTCATATTTCTCATTGTTGGGCAATTCGTTTGGTATCAACATATTCTGCACCTGCACCGCCAATTCCATTTCTCTTTTGAGACGTTCTTGATCTAGTTGACGCTTGAATAGACGTTTGTTTTCGATAGCCACTGCCATGATATTGGTAATGGTAGAGATAATATTCATCAACTCAAAACCATCTGTGTGCATTTCTTCTAAATTGAGCTGGTTGGCATCCAAGAAGGTGTAAGCAATAGCATAGTCCTTGTGAAAAACAGGAATGACGTGCGAGAAGTTGGACAATAAAGGATGTTGAGGATTGTCAATAGCTTGGCGGCGATTGTCCTCGGGCAAATAATGCTCTATATTTTCGGAGACCAAATCATCATCTACCCCCGAATGTGTAGCACAAATCCAAGCCTCTTCATCCTCTTGGCGAATATATAAAGCAAATTTTTTCACCCCCATTTCCCACGTCAACAAACCTTTATACATAGTAAAAAGGTCTTTGATAGGAATATTGTCATTGATGGCCTGCGTAATTTCCAACACACGGTTAAACTGCAATTTTTGCAAGGTTAACTTTTGCTCCAACAATTCTTCCCTAGAAGTTAGGTTTATATTTTGAGAAGTTTCCAATGCTTAGTTGTTTATGGTAGGGATTAGTACGGTCTAATTGACTAGATTAAAGATAGGAAAAAAATCATTTTTAACCCTTGTTTTGCTGTAAGTTGTTAAAAAAAGCCCTTGATAACTTTAGATTAGTTTGGAAGTATGCCTTGATTTTTACCAAATTTAGTATCTTATATTCCACATTTACCTCAAATATTAATACTATAATTCACAAAATGGTTAAATCAGCACATATTATTTGGTTTCTAGTGCTTTCAATAGCACTTGTTTTTTATTGGATAACAGATTTTGGCAATGCTGCGGAGCTTTCTTCCGCACAAAAAAATATTTACAGCCTCATTGCGCCCATTGCTATAGCCATGGTTATTATAGAATTGGTGTATTGTGCCCTAACCCAAAAAGATTATATCAGTTATCAGGAATCGGTTGTTAATTTTGGCACGGCCTTGGGCAACCAAACTACCAATTTGCTGGTGGCTGTAGCTGTTTATTTTACCTATGGTTGGCTTTGGGAGAATTTTCAGTTGTTTCATCTGCCCTTGGATTGGGAACATTGGTACAACTCTATTTTGTTATTAGTAGGTATTGATTTTCTATTCTATTGGTTTCATCGTTTTGGGCATGAAGTTAATATTTTGTGGGCGGCACACTCGCCTCACCACTCTGCTGAGGAAATGAATATCTTGGTGGGCTTGCGTGCGAGCGTGACCCAACGCCTCTTGTCGTTTGTTTTTTTGTGGCCGTTGACAATCATTGGTTTTACGCCTTTTGATGTTTATATGATGACAGGCTTGCATTTATTTATGAGTTTGTGGCATCATACGGAGGTTATTCCCAAATTTTGGCGATGGATTGAATTCTTTTTTAATACGCCCTCTCATCATCGGGTACACCACGGGGTCAATTTTCAGTATTTGGACAAGAATTTTTCGGAAATGTTGATTATTTGGGATCGGCTTTTTGGCACTTTTGAAGAAGAGCATGAAAAGGTGGTGTATGGCATGTATGATGGCCCCCAATCATGGAATCCTATCAAAATTAATTTTCATTATTACATTCAGTTGTGGAATTTGGCGGTAGCTGCTCCTTACTGGACGGATAAAATCAAAATTTGGTTTATGCCCTTGACTTGGCGACCTCGTGGGCTGCCCGAATATGTTCCCAATGAGGAAATTACACTAGAGAATCAAATCCGTTACCAGAGTAATCCTTTTGATAAAAGCAAAACGTATATTCTCCTTCACTTAATCCTTTGCTTGGCCTTGATGGCTTTTATTATTAGTCCGGGATTGGGTTGGACTACCTTGGAGAAATGGATTGGAGCCGCTCTGTTGTGGCATACTATTGTGAATCTGAGTGGCATATTGGAGGCTAGACCTTGGTTGTACGCCTCAGAAATGATGCGTTTGCCCTTTCTCTGTTTGATTGTATTGTTGTTTAATAATTGGTATGCGAATCCTGTGGCTGTGGGCGTGGCGGTTTTGGTGGCGGTGGTGTCTATGTATTGGACGCATTTATATTTTAGAACAGATCAGAAGCCTTTGGAGGAAGTGGAAAATGTGGCTTTGGAGATGGTGTAGGGTTTGGGCAGGGCTGTTAAGTTCTAAATTTAGATTATAATTAATACTGCGAAATGTTAA
>CAYULH010000029.1:0-11060 GCA_964445645.1 uncultured Aureispira sp.
AGGGGCGTATCGCAATACGCCCGTTACTGCAACACGCCCCTGCTGCGAAATATACACTATTTTACAGGCTTCGCCAACATTTTTTTGAGGGCATCCAATTGGAGCATACACTCCAAGGGCGTTAAGCTGTTGAGATCAATGCTTTCCAGCTTTTGTTGGAGGGCGACAAATTTGGGGTCAGGGGCAGCATCAAAGAAGCTCAATTGAGTGGTAGTCGTCTTGATGCGTTCCACCCGTTGCTTTAGCTCGCCCGCATCAATGCTTTTTTGTTCGAGCTGCGCTAGGATTTCTTGGGCACGTTCGACCACATAGCGCGGCATTCCCGCCATTTTGGCAACGTGGATGCCAAAACTGTGGTGCGAGCCGCCCTCTTGGAGCGTTCTCAAAAACAAAACCTTGTCTTGCAGCTCTTTAGTAGAAACGTGGTAGTTTTTGATTCTGGGGAAACGCTCGGCCAGCTCGTTTAGCTCGTGGTAGTGCGTAGCAAAAAGGGTTTTGGGTTGGGCAATGCTGTTGCTGTGCAGAAATTCGGCAATGGACCACGCAATAGAAATGCCATCATAAGTGCTGGTGCCACGGCCAATTTCGTCGAGCAAAATCAAGCTTCGGGGCGAGATATTGTTCAGAATAGAAGCCGTTTCGTTCATTTCTACCATAAAGGTGGATTCGCCCGAAGAAATGTTGTCCGAAGCCCCCACGCGGGTAAAAACCTTATCAATCATCCCCAAATTGGCCGACAAGGCCGGCACAAAACTCCCCATTTGAGCCATCAGAGCAATGAGCGCCGTTTGGCGCAACAAGGCCGACTTTCCCGACATATTGGGGCCCGTTATCATAATAATTTGCTGCTCCTCATTGCTGAGATAAATATCATTGGGCACATACTCCTCGCCTAGTTGGAGTTGTTTTTCGATAACGGGGTGACGGCCAGCCTTGATGTTGATGGTGAGGCTATCATCCATGGTGGGGCAGCAATAATTGTTGAGCAAAGCCACCTTCGCAAACGAAGCCAAGCAATCCAATTGGGCCACCAAAATAGCATTGGTTTGGATGGGCGTGATAAAATCTGTGAGGGCAAAAACCAATTCGGAATACAATTGTTGCTCTAGCTCTAGGATTTTCTCTTGTGCGCCTAAGATTTTGACTTCCAGCACCTTTAGATCCTCGGTGATGTAGCGCTCGGCATTGGTAAGGGTTTGTTTGCGAACCCAATGCTCTGGCACTAGCCCTTTATTTTTGTATTTGTTGGTTACTTCTAAGTAATACCCAAACACATTGTTAAAACCAATTTTGAGGTTGTCAATGCCTGTGGCCGCTGCCTCTTTTTGTTGTATTTGTAATAAATGATCTTTGCTGTTCTTAACCAAACCACGCAACTCATCCAACTCGGCCGAAACGCCATCGGCCATTACACCGCCTTTGTCTATCTTTACGGGTGGTTCTTCTACCAGTTCCTGAGCAATTCTATCTCGAATAATCGTACACAATTGCAAGCGTTCGCCAATGGATTGGAGCTGTTGGTTTTGGCTTTGGCCCAATGCCTCTTTGAGCGGTTCCAAGGCACACAAGGCCCGTTCTAGCTGCTTGACCTCTCTAGGATGGATTTTGCCCAAAGGCACTTTGGAAATGAGGCGTTCCAAGTCTCCAATTTGGCGCACTTGCATATCCAATAAGGTCATTAGTGGCTCTTGATCTATAAAATGCTGCACCACCTCATGGCGGGCTGTTACGGCCTTTCTATCTTTGAGCGGCAACAAAATCCATTTCTTGAGCAAACGGGTGCCCATGGGCGAAATGGTCTGATCCAAGATATTGACCAAAGGCACGCCCGAACTGTGGGGCGACTGCACCAACTCCAAATTTCTGATGGTAAATTTATCCAACCAAACATAGCGTTCGGGTTGTATACGCGCTATATTGGTAATGTGGCGCAAATTGGTATTCTCAGTAGAAGCCACATAATGCAGCACCGCACCAGCCGCTACCTGGGCCAAGTGCAAGCCCTCTACTCCAAAGCCCTTCATAGTGGTGACCTCAAATTGTGCCTGCAATTTGCCTTGAGCATAATCGCCTGTAAACACCCAATCATCAATACCATATTGATAATAACTATCGCCCAATTGCTCCAATACTTGCTGTTGCAATGCCTTGGAAAAAATCACTTCTGAGGGGCGAAAACTCTGCAAGAGTTTGTCGATATACTGCCGATTACCTTCGCTCACCAAAAACTCCCCTGTAGAGATGTCCAACAAGGCCAAACCTATTTGCTCTTTCTTGCCAAAATGCAAGCCAGCCAAGTAATTGTTGCTCTTGTGGTCTAGGATTTTGTCATTGACCGTGACACCGGGGGTTACAATTTCGGTCACACCACGCTTGACTAATTTCTTGAGCTTGCTGGGTTTTTCGAGCTGGTCGCATACCGCTACCCGATAGCCAGCTTGCACCAGCTTGGGCAAATAAGTATCAAGGGAATGGTGTGGAAAGCCCGCCAATTCTACCTTGGAGGAACCATTGTTGCGCGCCGTGAGGACGATACCCAATACATTGGCGGTAGTGATGGCATCTTCTGAAAAGGTTTCGTAAAAATCGCCCACCCTAAACAACAAAATCGCATCGGCATACTGTGCCTTGAGGTCATTGTATTGCGCCATCAAGGGCGTTACTTTTTTGGTTTTTGGTTTTGCTTTGGTTGTTTTTCTTTTGGCCACTGGTGTTTTTTTTGGTCATAAAGTCATAAAAGGCAAGGGGCAAAAATACAAAAAACCCACCTTTTGAGTGGATTTTTTGCTTTATTTTCAATAATAATAATTGTTATAATTTATGCTTCCGTAGTCTCTTGGGGGCGGTGTCCTATTAAACCATAAAACAAAATGTAGCAATAGCAGATAATGGGGGTAATAAACGACCATTGCAAGCCTATCCAATCGCTGACCAAGCCTTGCAGTGGCGGAATAAAAGCCCCGCCAAATACAGCCATGACCAACAAAGAAGAACCTTGGCTGGTATACACGCCCAAATCCTTGATACCTAGTGTAAAAATATTAGACCACATAATGGAGTTGAACAAACCTATACTCAGCAAAGCCCAGAGGGCCAATTTGGTTTCGCCTCCAAATACGCCCACACACAACAAGGCAATGACAATAATACAGAAGATACTCAAGGAGCGTGCAGCATTGGATTTTCCCAATAAAAAGGCCACATAATTAAGCCCTAAGAACAGCAAATAAAAGGCTACTTCACTAAATTCTAAGCCCGCATAAATAACCGAACCAGCTTTGTCTACATCGAGTCCTGTTACCAAATAAATAAACCCAAAGATTCCTACAGATATAGCCGCCATCATGGGGTATTTCTTGCCTGCCTCCAATTCTTGATTCAAGGAAACTGCTCCCAATAAACGCCCAATCATAGCGCCCCCCCAATAAAACGCCAAATAAGCCCCAGCTTTGGTCGGTTCAAAATCAAACATCTTCTCCATAAAAGGCATCAACCAACTGCCTATAGCCACCTCACCACCCACATAAAAGAAAATGGCCAAAATGCCCCATTTTAATTGTGGAAACTTCAAAACAGCAAACCCTCCTTCTATTTTTTCCTTATTGGCATAAGCCGGCATATCTGCTCGCCAAACAATCAGTGCCAAAGTCAAAAATAAGGAGCCTGTTATCAAGTAAGTGGAGGAAATAGCATCCAAAGTAGGCTCGGAACCATTGGTAAACACCTTAAAAATCAACAAGGAGGCCGCCAAAGGCGCAATGGTGGTGCCCAACGAATTGAAACCTTGGGCTAGATTGAGTCGGCTAGAGGCGGTTGCTCGGCTGCCCATAATGGCCGCATAGGGGTTGGCACAAATTTGCAACAGTGTGATGCCCGAAGCCAAAATAAACAAAGAAGCCAAAAACATAGGATAGGATTCGGCCAATGCTGAAGGGTAAAACGCAAAACAGCCCAAACTGCAGATGCCCAAACTATACGCCATGCCTTTTTTGTAGCCAATTGTATTGATAGGGTCTTCGCCCCTGCTCGTAGAAACCAAAAAGTAGGTCAAGGAAACAAAAAAGTAGGCAATGAAAAAAGCAGATTGTACCAAGCCAGCATGAAAATCCTGTAAGTCAAAGATTTTCTTAAAGGCTGAAATAAGCGGATCATTGACTACGGTAATAAATCCCCACATAAAAAACAGGGTGGTCAGTAGACTAAATGCGCCTTTGTATTGTGGTGCATTTTCAGAATTTTCATCTAATGGACGATCAGTAATTGGAGGAGGTGCAGAACCAGCCATAAGTTGTTGTTTTTGATAAGAAAGGAAAGCGTTAAATTCTTACGAATATTGTTTGTATTATTTTTACAGACAATTAGCTGACCAAAATAACAAAAGCCCACTATTGAAGCTGATATTTGTCCATTCTTTTTTATTTTTAATGGTCGAATAGCTTCCAAAATCTACCTATTACAACATGACCTCTACCAGCCAGTACTATTTTGTTTGTTTACAACCACAACAACAGCAATTGGTGCTGGATTTAGCCAGCCAGTATCAAGCTTTTCAGGAATGGTTACAAAAGGTAGAAACCAGTTTAGCACAACTCCCCATGCCCCTAAGCATTCAATACCAACCCTCACAAATCTTATTGATTTGGCCTACTACGGTAGCACTCCTTCCTATTGTACAAACCATCGCCCAGTTGAGTCAACACAGTTATATAGCCATCAACCAAGGGGAAGCCATTTATGATGCACAGCGCCAATGGTATTACAGCACTATTCCCGAACAATTAACCGCCTTTGTAGAGGTGGGCAAACACCACCAATATCCCTTGCTTATTGGCGAGCAAGCCAGCCCGATGCTTCCCAAAGAACAGCTAACTTATCTGACGAGAAGCTATTTTGCAGGCGCAACCACAGCCTTGGAGGTCTATGCTTGGGAATAATTCTTACAAAAAACAAAAGAGAAAAAGTACAAGCCCTTTTCTCCTTTACAAATACTTTAGATGTAGTATTTTCTAAAAAATCCGAATGCCAGCAATTTTACCCTCTTGCTTAAAATCAGCCGCATCAAGTACCACTCCGTCCGCTTTGTTGTCGGTTTTAGTGCCTGTAAAATCAGCATCGCTCAATACAAACTGCACCGATGATTGTGTGGTTGTTGCATAATAAAAACCGCCTACATTGGTATACGCAAACTTAACATCGGTATACGCTTCTTGCAATTCCTTGATACTGCTGCCTTTGCCAAGGCCATTGGCCATTTTGTAACGGGTAGAAAGCACCATAATGCGTCCTACAACATCGTCAAATTGTTGCGTTTCTACATTATAATTTGGTGTTATTCTCAACAAAGGCTCGCCTGCTGCAAAAACCAAATAAAAAGGTTCTTCGGAGCCTTCAGTCTGCATGGTGCGTTGCTCCAAGGTGTAGCCTTTTTCTTCGGCTACTGTAGTAATGGCACCACCCACTGTAAAAGCACCAGCACGCTTGTCCTCAATCAGATATTCCGTATCTGTTGCCGATTCGGAAGCTACTGGCACCGCTTCTGGAGCAGCTTCTGCTGCCATGCGCTCTGGGGCTGGGGAGCCTTCTGTCGGCTCTTGTGTGCTTTCATTGGTCGTCGTTTCTTGAGCAACCGAAGCATTCTCGCAGCTGTAGATAGCCGAAAAGCAAAAAAGTAGAATACAAATAAACAGGTTGTACATTTTCATAAAATTGGTAATTTGTTATTATAATAAAAATAGACTGCTCCAATAGACCGTATTCCTACTCCACCGCAGCAATACCTGGCAGCACCTTGCCCTCTAGCAATTCTAGCATAGCACCGCCACCTGTAGAAACAAAGCTCACTTCCTCGGCTTTGCCTGCCTGATTGATGGCCGCTACCGAATCGCCACCACCTATCAAAGAGAACGCCCCATTTTGTGTAGCCGCCGCCACAGCATCCGCAATTTTTAGGGTACCCTGAGCAAACGACTCCCACTCAAACACGCCCATTGGGCCATTCCAAATCAAACTCTTAGAATTTTGGATAACGGCCGAAAAAGCTTCTACAGCTTTGGGCCCAATATCCAAGCCCATCAAATCGTCTGGGATATTGGCACTTTCTACTACATGAGGCTCGGCATTTTTGTCAAATGCAGCAGCAGCCACTGAGTCTTGTGGCAACAAAACCGTTACCTTATTAGCTTTGGCTTTGGCCAATAACTGGCGCGCTGTTTCCAATTTATCCTCTTCCAACAACGATTTGCCCACTGCTCCTCCTTGGGCTTTGAGCAAGGTATAGGCCATGCCGCCACCAATGAGCAAGTGATCCACATTGTCCACCAATTTTTCCAACAAAGTAATCTTATCAGACACCTTTGCGCCTCCTACAATAGCCGTAAAAGGACGGGCAGGATTGTTGGTTAGTTTTTGTGCTTCTTCCAATTCCTTGGCAATCAAAAAGCCATAGCCTTTGTCGTCGCTCTCAAAAAATTGGGCAACGGTACAGGTAGAGGCATGGGCACGATGGGCTGTTCCAAAAGCATCATTGATATATACCGTTCCCAATTGAGCCAATGCACGAGCAAATTCCTCTTCTCCTTTGGTTTCTTCTTTGTGAAAACGGGTATTTTCTAATAATAACACCTCTCCCATTGCCAAATTGGCTACTGCTTCTTCGGCTTCTGGCCCTACTGTTTTGTGACAAAAATGGACAGATTGTCCCAATAAATTTGAGAGGGGAGCTACCACAGATTTCAAACTAAAACGCTCTACATCCAAGCTACCATCTTTTAATAATTTTTTCTGGGGTCGTCCCAAATGCGACATTAGCACAGCAGCTCCGCCCTGTTCCAAAATATAGTTAATGGTTTTCAAAGCACCTCTAAGTCGTGTATTATCTGTTACTTGTAAATTTTCATTGAGTGGAACATTAAAATCTACACGTACTAATACTTTTTTTCCTTTTAATGATAATGATGTGATAGACATAAGATAGATGAAGATTGAGAAATCAATAATAGTTTTTTCTTAGCTGTATAATAACGGATTTGCTTGTGCTCAAGCCGCAATATTTCTCAAAATAATTTGAAAATATTAGAACTAAAATGCCCGATTAAAAACTTTTTTCGTGATATTAAAGTAAGCTACTTCTTGGATTTTTTGCTTTTGCTATTAAAACAATAAATCAGAAAATTGCACTGAATTGATAATTAATCTATTATCATTTTAGTACTTTTTACCATAAGATATTATTATCAAAAAGCTTAAGCTTGCTATGAAGTTAGAAAAGTAACAATTCCCACGAAAGTAGGAAAATTTACAAGATTACATACGTTAATTTGTACTATTTTTCTTAACCTATTTATTAGATATTTTTATAACTTGGATAAGATGGCGGATCAGACTGTTCGCATTATCTAGGCGTGATTTTCTTAATAACTACCTTACCATTGTAAGTTGTTTAAATTTATTTGCACAAGTTAGCCGTTGGTTCGGTTAGCAAGCTCGGTTCAACACAACTGCGAAGCACTCACGAAGTAATGCCATTTTTAAACAACTTCAATATAAGAAAATTACAACCATATCCTATTGATTATATTCATAAAAAGGTCTAATATATTAGCTATTCATTAGACATGACAATAGAAGAATACGCTAAGGTTTTTGTTGGTTGTCCTGTTCCAAGTATGCTAATTGATTTGTTGATGTTTGAGCATATACACGAACTTGAAGATCAGTATTCAGATGGATTTTCGTTGATTACCAACAGTGATTTTAGATGGACTGTTTGGCCTGCTGCTGTAGAATTTTCCAAAAATCTGATTCCTTTTGCCCAAGCCGATAGTTGGGGTTCTATTTATGCCTTTTGGTATCAAAAAGAATATACCGACCTTAGCGATGCGCCTATAGTGGTATTTGGAAGTGATGGACATTACTATGTGGTGGCCAATAATTTATTAGAATTATTGCAATTGCTCTCCTTTGATGTGGAACCCATTGTAGATGATGATGGTATCTATTTTTATAAGGATGAAGAAAATTACGAACCTAGCCCTCATAGTAGAAAATATAAAAAATGGTTGCGTGAACATTTCCAGCTCTCTACAATTTCTAGTAATTTTGAAGCAGAGATGCTGGTCGAGGCGGCACAAAAACGTCATCAATACACTTTTTTGATTTGGCTCGAACACTTTGCTCAACAAAAATTTATTTTTAACTAAACTAATCCTATTGATAATGAAGCCTTTTGATTTACATAGAGAAAACAACAAACTTCGTTATCGCCAAACCAATGACGAGCCTGTAGGCAATGTGCTGTTGCGGATGCTCAAAGCCTATGGCATCGAAGACAAATACCACGAAGCCCGCGCCAAGCAATTGTGGTTTGAAACCATGGGCCCCAGCATTGGGCAATACACCCAAAATATCTACGTGCGTAAACGCAAATTGTACATCACTATTTCCTCTGCTACCCTCCGTCAAGAAATTTCCTTCTCCAAGGAAAAAATCAAAAAATTTATCAATGATGGCATTGGAAGCGAATTTATTCAAGCAGTTCATATTTGGTGATACCCATTTTCCCCACTTCCCATGCCTACTCTATTCAACTTTTGTTGCTAACACTGAATTGGATTGAAAACATCAGCTACATACTTAGTCATTTTGCTCCTATCTGTTTTGATAAGTTGTCAAAACAACTCCAATCCCAATCCTCCCCCCCCCAACACCACTGCTGATAGTGTGGCTGCTGCCCCTGCTATAACAGAACAAAAGGTGGCTGGCCCTCCTGTGCTACTTACGGTCAGAACAGCCGAAGCTCCAGTGCATGAACGCCCTGATTTTGAAGCAGCTGTAGTAGCAAGCTATCAACAAGGAGACAGCCTTACCTTTACCAATAGGATCACCCAACAACACAGCAGCCGCCTCCTAGAAGGCTTCACCTACAAAGAGCCTTGGTTACGTGTGATTTTGCCCAATCAGGAAATAGCTTGGGTGTATGGGGCTACCGTTAATTTTGATGCCCAATTGCAACCTGCTCTGGCAGAATTGGTGCTTTACCCTAGAGTGGCCGCCCTATTTGGCTCTAGCCTAGCCCAGCAAATTGGCATTTACCAAAAAGAGCAAACTACCAACCATAGTATGCCGGGTTTCCGAACCTTGTACAGTCGTGCCCAAAACATCAAGGATAGTTTGGAGTTGTATTTGAATCATTTTATGACTACCAATCCTGCTGCTGCCAACACGGATTTTTTCTGGCTCAATGAATTGCTGGATGGGCTTTTGCTGCATTACATTCCAGAACAAAAAAAATACTATCTTTTTAGAGATTTAAAGGTGTGGCAAACCCTCAGCCACCAAACCCCAGCCCCAGCCGATGATGCTTTTGTTGAAGTGCTACTTGCGGCTTATCCCAGTGATAGCATCAGCTATTATTATTATGGTTGGCAATTGCCTTTGGAGGAAAAGGGCTTTTGTAGTTTGCTTGGCTCTGGCATTCATGCCCAAGTCTTGGCAAAACTGGATAGTGCCCTAGATAGCAACAGCTATTTCTTGCCCGAATTGCAAGACCTCCAACAAGCCTTGCTAGACGACATCACCACGGCCAACCACTACTGGATGCCCCAGTCTGCTGTGCAGCAAGAGCTGCAACAAATCCTAGAAAAAAATTACGCCTTCCTCAATCGTGGCAATTTGATTGCCCTCAAGACCAAGCTGTCGTTCCTACAGGAACCCGACAAACATGCTTTGGTGCTCAATTTGTTTGAGGGGGAAGAATAACCTTCAACACGCTGCTGTATGCAATTGCAATACCTTCATCACATAGCTGTTATCTGTAGTGATTATGCCCAATCCAAGGCTTTTTATACCCAAGTTTTGGGCTTAGAAATCATCCAAGAGGTGTATAGGGCCGAGCGTGATTCGTACAAACTAGACTTGGCGCTAAATGGTACGTATATTCTAGAGTTGTTTTCGTTTCCCAATCCTCCTGCTCGTGTTTCTCGCCCCGAAGCCACAGGCTTGCGCCACTTGGCTTTTGGGGTGGCTGATGTGGTGGCTACTCGCCAAGCGTTTTTAGAGCAGGGGTATAATCCTGAAGATATTCGTACCGATGCGTACACGGGCAAGTTGTTCTTTTTTGTGAATGATCCTGATGGGTTGCCTTTGGAGTTTTATGAAATTTGAGAAAGCTAAGGGAACTTATCCGCCAAGGCATCTGTTCTCTATCAATGCTCTTTTGAAAAGCAATTTATTTATCAACAACAAAGAACCAATGTCTAAATTATTTTTTACTTCCGACCATCATTTTGGTCACAAAAACATTATCAAACATAGCAATCGTCCTTTTGGGGATGTGGAGGAGATGAATGAGACGATGATTGCACGCTGGAATGAGAAGGTGGGGCCGAATGACGAGGTGTATTACTTGGGCGATTTTGGGATGACGAAGGATAGGGAAATGATCAAAGCGGTCTTGGAGCGACTGAATGGCAAGATTTACCTCATTAAAGGGAATCATGACGCACCGGCCTTGCAGCATCCTGAGTATTTTGAGTGGATTAAGGATTATCATGAGCTATCGGTGGCGGACGTGGATGCGCCGAATGGTAAGCGGACGCTGATTTTGTTTCATTATGCCATGCGGGTATGGCGCAGTGATTTTAGGGGGACGTGGCATTTGTATGGGCATACGCACGGCCGTTTGCCTGATAAAGCGCATAAGCTGGCTTTTGATGTGGGGGTGGATTGTCACGATTTTTATCCTTTGTCTTATGAGGAGGTGAAGGCTATTATGGGTCGGAAGGATTGGGTGGCTCCTTTTTAGGGGTGGTGTGTGTTGGGCGAATGCTATTCGGTGTGGGCGAATGCTATTTGGTGTGGGCGAATGTCTAGCGACAACTACTTTTTCCGGTCAGCGACAACTATTCTTGCCGGTCCTGCGGTCAGGTTTAGGTGGTTCGTTTTGCCTTGGTTTTTTTCTGGCTCTGATTTTAGTGAGTATGCTGTTGAGAGAAGTAAGTAGGCAACCGTCCGTTCTCGAAACCAATTGTCCGAATCCGCACGGAATTAATTATTTGTTGCAA
>CAYULH010000029.1:11070-48682 GCA_964445645.1 uncultured Aureispira sp.
CGGGTGTGTTGGGCGAATGCTATTCGCTCTTGATAGGGCTGTTTTTTCTTTGGGGCTTTTTTGGGTATCGTGGGGACACAAAATTTTGTGTCCCTACGATACTGTATATGGTTTGTTTTTAAATTGTTATATTGAACCTAAATCATCTGATTCGCTGTAAAATATTATAGAACATGGATACTTCAAAAATTTTGCGTCTTGGCTTTATTATGGGTGGGGGCGTTTCTTTGGGCACTTTTTCGGGGGCGGCACTCTCGGAGGCCATCAAACAGCAATTGGTATATGGACAGTATGATACGGGGGAGCTGGATGAACAGGGGCAGCCTATTTTTAGGACTTATGATAAGGTGGAAATAGATGTGTTTAGTGGGGCTAGTGCTGGGGCTATTTCTTTGGCTATAATGTTGCGGGTATTGGTCAATCCTAGGGATAAGTTTGGCTTTTTGGGTTTTCGTTCTTATGAGCAGATGCGTGAGGTGTTGGGCTTTCGTTTGCAAAAGCAATTTGGAGAACGGGCTACACGGATGCAAGCTGAACAAGCCCAGAAATATGAGCAATTGTTGGCTGCTCAGACCTTGCAGGAGTTTCAAGAGAAGGTATGGGCCAAGGAGGTGGACTTGGATAAATTCTTGGGTACAGGAGCGCATCACAAGGATTTGAGTGATAAGGCGAGCCTGCTGGATCGGTCGGTCATTGATAATTTGGGCAAGCAGTTGTTTAAATTTGATGGGGCTGCGGAGGATAGATTGGCGCATAGAACCTTGCTGGCAAAACGGGTATTGTTTGGCTGTACCTTGGCTAATTTTAGTCATTCTTTCCAAAAAGGCAACAATCCCTCGAATAAGGATACTACAGAACAAGCCTTGTTGTCGGCACTCAATGATAGTTCTGTGGCAAGGGTTCACAGTGAGTTGCGGGTGTTTGATTTGAATTTTGATACGATTATAGCTGACCAGAGCCAGTATTTTCCTTTGCGTTGGTTGCAATACCATGAGGGGGAGCCGCTGCATATCCAGCAACAAGATACTTTTGGCAATTCTTATAATAAAACCATTGATAGTCTCACCAATAATGAAACATGGAGAACAATAGCAGCGACTGTTATTGCTTCTGCGGCTGTTCCTTTGGCGTTTGAGCCAGTGGTGCTGACTCGTTATCGCCACGAATTTGGCCCCCAGTGGTCGCCTGCCTTGGTACACAAGGATAGCTATGCCTTTACGTATGTAGATGGTGGGGTGTTTAACAATGAACCTATACAAGAGGCTTTGCGGCTCGCTGCTACCATTGATAATACTCCTTCAAAGGTGAATTTTGATCGGCAATTAATTTTTGTAGATCCCAATGTTTCGGAATTGGAACAGCAGTTTAGAATTGCCTCTCACGAAAAATTGCGCGTGGGTCGTTCTTTATTCTCCAACAAAATGCGAGTGACTCCCAAATCGGCTGCAGCTCGTATGTTTGGCAGTATGACCCATCTGATTAGTGCGCTGGCCAATGAGGCACAAAGTATAGAGGTCAATCGTCTTTCGGGTGTCTTGGAACAGTTTAAACAACGGGAGCATTTGCGAGCCGTTTATCGCCAAACCCTGACGGGACTGCCCGATAATGAACAGTTGTTGCAAATGCGGCAATTTGCCAAAGAGGCATTGGATAAAATTAGGAAGAAGTTGTACTTGCCTGCTATTCAATTGCAACTGCAACAAGAATTGCTGAGGGTGATTGAGGAGGAAAGCAGCTATTTGGAGGACAAACTGCCCCTGAATGATGAACGGGCCTTGGTGGATGTGGTCAATGCTTTTTGTTATCTGCCCGAACCTGCCACCTTGCCTCATGCACAGGCATTGGTGTATGCCTTGTCTTGTCTGCAATTGGATATTGCCCTCAATCTTATTGGCAATAATAGCTCTCCTACTATTGTGCCTATTGCCCCTTTTGATTTTTATCATGTTCCCAAAGCAGGAGAATCTTGGCAGTTGATGCCCTTACCCGGCAAGGGATTGGGGGGTTTTACAGGTTTTGCTTCGGCCAAAGCCAGTCAGTATGAAATTGCTTATGGAAAATATTGTGCTGCGTATATTTTACAAAGTCTTCAATTGACAGAAGCTGCTAATAATAGTCTGGTATTGCCTGCTCCTTTTGATTACCAATACTTGGAAGGGGATTTGCCCAAACAGGTACAAGGTGCTATGGTCAAACGCCTCAAAGAAATGATTCCGAGCAGTGTTGCTCGACTTTTTCCTTTTCTAAATAGGTATATCAACGACTCTATTGAACGTTTTATTACTAATAATATTCAGGTTGGAAGGTTGCGTAATATTTTTGAATTTAGAATTAGAGTTCCCAATGATTTGTACGTGCTCAAAGGTTTTCTGCCCAATGGGCAGCCTGATCGAAATCAGACCTTGCAAGCTTTGTCCATTCATGGTGCCTATTATTTGGTCACTAAAATCAATTATAACTTTGGGGAAGAGCTATGGGTTGGGACGCATACTAACTTTATGCAGCAATTGTATATAGAGCAATCCAAATTTTTGGAAGATGTTCCTGCTCTGCAAATAGAACTGCCTGTAATGACCACAAAGAGCGATGCTTACTTATCTCCTAATCCTGTATTTGAAATTGATATTCGGTCTGTTTTGCAATTGCAACAAGTTAGGGATATTTCGGCCAGTAATTGGACATTCTTATCGGACGTGCTGCCCCTCGACCAGCACCTTTGGGGGCCAGATAAATGGTCGAGTTAAACACAAGGCATAGCAACAATCAACAATAAAAAAGGGCTTCGGCACTACGCCCTACAATAATGCAATGGGTAGTTAATTACTCCTGATTGTTGTTGTTTCTTTTGTACTAATTTTTCTGTCTAGTTTTGTAAAAATTTTTCTAGTAAACTAATGATTTTTTGCTGGGACTCTGCTAATTCTGCTTGTAAATCAATAATCTTACTATCTTTCTCTTGCAATTTTAACAAGTAAGTATTGTACTCTTCAATACGATCTTTTCGATAAGGCTTGGACTCATCTGCTACTTGGTTGACATCTAAATACAAAGCTGCTTTGGGATGGTGTGAAGGCAGCATGGTGCCCTCTCCTGTCAATAACCAATGATAGTTAACATCGTCTGGGTATTTGTGTGCAATCTTTGCAATAAGATTCAATTTAGGAATAGTCTGGCGTTTGTAAATATTAGAAATATTTTGACTATTGATACCAACAGAACGTGCAACCTCACTCGTATTTTTATCACAACCTAAGTAATCGAGTATGGCTATCAAGCGTTCATGTAGTCCTTCATCTATTGGTTTAAGTGTCATAAAATTTGTTAATTTTTTGTTAAGTAAGTGTATTTTTGTTTCAAAACCAATCATTGTTTGTAATATGCAGTAAGAAAAGCATATTAGTATCTATGACCAAGTATTGAAATGGTTGTAAATGTATAAAAAAAATGTAATTAAATACTCTTGTAAGGTATAAAAAACATTAAGAACTAAGCTATTTTTAATTCATCTATTTTCAGTTAATCTTCAAATAAAAGACGATTAATTGTAATTATTGGTGTCATTGTCAATAGAATAGTGCAGTAATTTAAAGTTAATTCTAATTGTTTTTTCTACAGTAAATAGTTTGTTGTAAATACAAAAAAGGCTCTACTATGCTCTCAGAGCAGGTAAAGAGCTATTAGTTCCTATATATTTTTTTAATTTCTAGTGAATATTTTGTTTGGTTGTGTTTATTCAGTGTAGTTTTTTAGAATACTAGATATTTTAGCTCATTTATCTAGTTTTATTCATCATTTCACTAGAAAACCAAAGCATTTTTAGTGTAATTTTATGCTCAAGCACTAAGATGCTTTGGTATTTTTATAAAAAAATAAAAAAAGTGCCACACTTTTTTCAAGTGCAGCACCCTATAATTGTTTTTTATATCCAACAATTCTTTCTAAATTCCTTAACCTAAGTTGGTCACAGGAACGTATAATTGTCCTTTTTCATTAAAACGACTAATTACAATACGTTGAACTTCTGATGTTCCTTCATATATCTGTGTAATTTTTGCATCACGCATCAAACGCTCTACGTGGTACTCCTTCACAAATCCATACCCTCCATGTATTTGTACCGCCTCTACTGTTGTTTTCATAGCTACTTCTGATGCATATAATTTGGCTTGTGAACCAGCTAGGTCATAATCCATTTTTTGGTCTTTGAGCCAAGCTGCACGATACACCATCATTTTGGAAGCTTCTATCTCTGTTGCCATAGTTGCCAACTTGAAGCTAACGCCTTGATGCTTGATAATTGGCTTACCAAAGGCTGTTCTTTCTTTGGCATATTTAGAAGCCAATTCATAAGCGCCTCCTGCAATACCCAAGGCTTGAGCAGCAATACCAATACGTCCGCCCGAAAGCGTTTTCATGGCAAATTTAAATCCAAATCCATCAGGCCCGATACGATTTTCTTTGGGTACTTTTACATCATTGTACAAGATGGTGTGTGTATCAGAAGAGCGAATGCCTAGTTTGTCTTCTTTGGCACCAATCACTACTCCATCCCAATCTGTTTCTACAATAAAAGCATTGATTCCCTTGTGTCCTTTCTCTACATCTGTTTGAGCAATAACCAAGTGTACACTAGAAGAGCCGCCATTGGTAATCCAGTTTTTGGTACCATTTAATAAATAATGGTCGCCCATATCAATAGCTGTAGTACGCTGCGAAGTAGCATCCGAGCCAGCTTCTGGTTCTGACAAGCAAAAAGCACCAATTTGCTGTCCTGTAGCTAATTTGGGCAAGTATTTTTGTTTTTGTTCTTCTGTACCATATTCTTCTAGGCCCCAACATACCAATGAGTTGTTGACAGACATAGCAACAGAACAAGAGTTGTCAATTTTGGACATTTCTTCCATAGCCAATACATAGGATAAGGTGTCCATTCCACCACCACCATATTTTTCAGATACCATCATGCCCATAAAGCCCAATTCTCCCATTTTCTGGATTTGCTCCTTGGCAAAAGTCATATTGGTATCGCGTTCGATAACGCCTGCTAGTAATTCTTGGTTTGCAAAATCACGAGCTGCTTGTTGCACAGCCAAGTGTTCTTCTGTCAGTTCAAAATTCATAATGTATATAATCTTCTGTAGGGTACCTGTTCTGCAATAAGAGGCACCAGATGATAAAATTTAAGTATGGCAATCTACCTTTTTCTCAAAAAATCCTTCAAAAATAGGATGAGGTGGTTTGATTGTGGGACAAAGATAAACTATTCTCCCTGAAATATGAACAGGCTACTGTAAAATGCGTGTACTAGTTCTGTACTCGTTTTCTTAGCTTGAACAAGGTGTGGTAAGAATCTCCAATCAGCTCAAAGCTTTCGACCAATTCAAAACCTGTATCTACCGATAATTTTTTCATCTCTTCGGAGTGGTACATTTTGCTATTGCCATTGGCAATACAAGTAAAATAAAGCGAAGTGCCTACCAAACAGAATTCGCTGGCAGGAAAGCGTTGATTGTCCCAAAATGGTTCCAATATATAGACAAAAGCTTGCTCATCCACTGCCTCGTATACTCTCTGAAGAATAGACATAATTTCATCGGCACTAAAACAATCCAAAAACTGGCTCATCCAGATGGTATCTGCTCCTTTGGGAATGGCTTGCTGGTCATCGAGCAAATTGATTTCGTGGTAATGAATGCGTTCACTGTGTGGCGATAGGGCATTGTTGCGTTGTGCTACGCCCAATTGGCCGGGCAAATCCAACATCGTTACTTCTACTTCTGCATTAAAAGCACAACAAGCACGCGCCCATTTGCCTGTATTGCCACCAATATCAAACAATTGCTTCACAGGTTCTTGAAATACCAATTCTAAAGCATGTGGAAAAGCATCATCCGAATAAAAGTGGTCAAATTCAAACCAAGATTTTTTCACCTGCTCGGGCAATTGTGATAAGCCCTCATATACAGTGGGCCAATCTCCAAATACTTGCAAGCCTGCTGGTCGCCCTTCTTTGATAGAAGTGGTGAGGTGTTGCAACCCTGCATAACAAACATCTTTGGCAAAATTCATATTCACTTCTGTCATACGATCAGAGCGAATAAATCGTCCCACCTTGGTCAATTGGTAACGCTGCTCTGCGCCTATTTCTACCACATCAATACAGCTTCCTGCCTCCAACAATACCTTGACACCATAAGCCGAAAGGCCTGTTTGTTCCAAAATTTCATCAAAAGTCAAGCCTTTGCGTTTGCTGGCAATGGCATCCAAGATTCCCAACTCCTTGAGCGAAACTACTGCATGAAAATAGATGGGGGAAAAAGCAATTTTTTGTGCTTCATATTTGGCTTCAATAGCCGTCATATTATTAGCCATAAAGGTTGTTGTTTTTTATAAAATGTAGGACAAGTGTTCTAATACAACACATTCAGACCTCAAATATAAAGAACTCTGGGCAGTTTTAGGACGGCTTTTAGGAACATTAATTCTTAGCCTTATTATTAGAATTATCAAGACTTACTTTTTTGCTATTGGAATGGCATGACCCTTGACCCATGTTTCGATTAAATGAGGGCTTCCCAACAAATCGCCCACATAAAAGGCTCTAGAACGACTCAGTACAGTCGATTGGTCCCAACGTTCTTTAGATACCTGATTATTGCCCGATTGGCTGGCGTGTACAATGTACAAGTCTCGATCTGTTTTCCACAAAAAACCAACATGGGTATCTAAGCCAATAAGATAAATGCCCTGCTCTTGGGCATCCATGTGTTTTTTGAGGGCGGCCAAGCTGTTGTACACCTTGATACTTTTGTAGGCACACAAGGTACGTAAAATCACAGAGGCTGGCTGCTGGGCCAATTCCACGCGTGGCAGGGAGAAGCCCAATTGTTGCAAGGTGGTGGTGACAAAATAGCCACAGGCAATTTTTCCTTGTTTGGGTTGCTGGGTGGTGCCATTAAAATCATAGGCCGTGCCATACCAATAATAGAATATGCTATCGCTGAGGGTGTGCTCCAAATAGCGTTGAGCATGTACCAGTATGGTGCTTTGACGTTCGGGTTCGGCATACCAGCGTTGTTCGTATTCTAGGCGTTTGTAATGGGCACGTTCTTGCAATAATTTGTACTCTTTTGCCCATTGTTCTATTGCTTTTTCTTGTTGATAATAATAACGCACGCCCAATAATAAAAATATGCTCATAATGGTTACGCCTACTAATAATTGGGTAGGTGATAAGGCCCAGCGTTTTTTCTTATCTACTTTATAGGTATTTCTTCTAGGCTTTCTATTGGCTTGTTTTTTCATATTATTATTGTAATAAAAAAATACAACTGCACACAAAAATACAACTGCACCATGCTCAAAAAGGTGCCAATGCCCCCAAATCCGAGACTTCTACCCGCCGCTCTTTACTCTCAAATTGTTGGAGGTGCTTACGCAAACGATTGGTCACCGTTATCATGGCCAAACTATCGGCCCTCGAAAGCGGCACCAATGCCTGCCCAGCATTGGCCTCAAAAGCCGAAACAGGCAACACACTGTATTTCCAATCAAACCCTTTTTCCAAACTATCAATGCCTCGCCCGTACAAATACCGCCAAGCAAACAAATAATCATGTGTACCTATAGTAGTGGTCTCTTGCGCTCTGTGCTTGACCAATTCCAATTCAAACAACAAGCCCAAATCTGTATTGGGTCTGTATTGATTAGAAATAAAATTGCCCAAAGAATAAGCTACCAATACAGGTCTATGACGGCTGCTATCTGCTGTCCATACGGTATCCATTTTGATGGGCTGTATTACGTGTGGATGCCCACCTATAACCACATCTACGCCTTGCTCCCACAAGAACTGTGTGGTAGCTTGCTGGGTTCTATACTCGTTCAAATGATACTCGTGTCCCCAGTGCATCAGGGCAATAATCATATCGGGTTGCAAAGCTCTAGCACGTTCAATATCTTGCTTCATAGTGGCTTCCTCTATCCAATTGACAAAATTAGGCGGCTTGGCAAACACGCCATTCGTTGCATAAGTGTAATTGAGAAAAGCCAACCTGAAAGATACCCCATCTATTTCTTTTTCTACTATTAATGGATATAAAGAATCGCGCTCACTACTATCTCTAAAAGTACCCGTATGAAGCAAGCCCAAGGAATCTAGTACATCCAAAGTATGGGTCAATCCATATTTTCCGCCGTCATTAGAATGATTATTGCTTGTACTCAACAAATCAAATCCAGCTTTTTGCAAGGCTGCTGCCAAGGCATCGGGCGAGCGAAACATAGGATAACCAGTATAACGCCCTTTGTTGCTTAGGGTCAGCTCTAGGTTGCCCACTGCAATATCTGCTTCTTTGAGAATTGGAGCGATGTAGCGAAAACACAACTCATAATCAAACACCGTTTGATCCTTGCTTTTAAAATATTGCTTGGCTCCCGCTGCTGCCCGAATCTGATTGGTATGCCCCATAATATCCCCTACAAACGCCAATTTGAGCCGAGCCACACTATCCAACACCGGGGCAAGGGTATCTTGTACAGCTACTTCTGGTGCCGATTTTTTAGATGAATTCTGGCAAGCAGATAGAACAACAAGCAGCCACAAAAAACAGATTAGATATTGATACATAAGGGGATGTTTTGAAAAAGGAAAAGGAAAAGCTAAAAATAAAACAATCTACTGGAAAAAGTGCTTGTTGTAATCTATAGCCGCCAACAAAACAACAATTTCTTTCTACTGCCTCAACTCTTTTAATCAATAACTGTTGCATTCTCGGTGTGTGTTGGAACTAGAAAAGCTGGCCTAGGTTTGCAGAGGCCAACAGGAAAAACTATATTTGGCCGTATAGTTTTGAACATTCTACACCACCTTTTTGTAGAGAAATTACTAAGCAAACAAAGAAGTTTGTCTAAAACATAATACAATACATAGGACTATGAAAAAGATATTGGTTGCCAATAGAGGTGAAATTGCTATGCGTGTGATGCGTACTTGCCGTGAAATGGGAATTGCCACCGTAGCTGTTTATTCTGAGGTCGATCGAAATGCACCACATGTACGTTATGCTGATGAAGCCGTCTGCTTGGGGCCTGCCCCCTCTAACCAATCTTACTTAGTCAAGGAAAAAATCATTGCAGTAGCCAAAGAGCTACAGGTAGATGGCATTCATCCCGGTTATGGTTTCTTGAGTGAGAATGCCGAATTTGCTCAGATGGTAACCGATGCAGGACTGATTTTTATTGGGCCACGCCCTCATGCTATTAGGATTATGGGTAGCAAGCTGGCGGCCAAAGAAGCAGCCAAAGCCAATAATATTCCCTTGGTACCCGGTACTGAAGAGGCGGTTGAAGACCCCGAAGTAGCCAAAAAAATTGCTCAAGAAATTGGTTTTCCTATTCTTATCAAAGCCTCTGCTGGCGGTGGCGGAAAAGGGATGCGTATTGTAGAAAATGCCGAAGAGCTAGACGAACAAATGGAACGAGCGATTTCTGAAGCCTTGTCTGCTTTTGGAGATGGTGCTGTTTTTATTGAAAAATATGTGACCTCGCCACGCCATATTGAGATTCAGGTTTTGGCCGATACACACGGCAATACCATTCACCTATTTGAGCGTGAATGCTCTATTCAGCGTCGCCACCAAAAGGTGGTGGAGGAAGCCCCTTCTGTGGCTCTATCGCCCGAATTGCGTGCAGAAATGGGGGCTTGTGCGGTACGAGTAGCCGAACTCTGTGATTATGTGGGGGCTGGTACAGTAGAGTTTTTGCTAGATGGGGATAAGAATTTCTATTTCTTGGAAATGAATACCCGTTTGCAAGTGGAACACCCTGTTACTGAATTGATTTCGGGGGTGGATTTGGTGAAACAGCAGATTTTGGTGGCACGAGGAGAGGTACTGCAAATTAAGCAAGAGGATTTGAAGATTCAGGGACACTCTATCGAGTTGCGGGTGTATGCCGAAGACCCTGCCAATAATTTCTTGCCGAGTATTGGTACTTTATCCCGCTACAATCCGCCCAAAGGGCCGGGAGTACGGGTCGATGATGGTTTTGAGGAGGGAATGCCTATTCCTATTTATTACGATCCGATGATTGCCAAGTTGGTAACCTATGGTGCCGATCGTACAGAGGCCATTGAACGTATGTTGCGTGCCATTGAAGAATACCAAATTACAGGTTGTGCCACTACCCTACCTTTTGGCACCTATGTGTTGGAACATGAAGCCTTTGTTTCGGGTGATTTTGATACCAATTTTGTCAAACAACATTTTGACCCAACAGCACTCCAAGGATATGAGGCACAAGAGGCACAATTGGCAGCACAATTGGCTATTCATTTTCTAGAAAACCAACAAACAACGGCCTCGGCTGCCCCTGCTGCTGCTCCTAGTCGCAATAGTGGTCGCTGGTTGGCACGCAAATGGAAGTAACTAGTCTATTGTCATTATTAATAATTATAATATCAACACCATGAAAAAAATATTCTTTGTTGCAATTTTATTTATTGTGCTTACTTTAAATAACAATGCTAATGCCCAAAAAGTATATGAAGTAAGCAGTAAATACGAGGCAGATGTAAAAGTCTATGTTGTTGATTCTAAATACGATGCCGATTTGGTGGTGTACAAGGTTAGTTCCAAGTATGATGTGGATAAGGCTGGGCGTTGGTATTTTGTAGATTCCAAGTATGAGGCCGATAAGAAGGTATATTTTGTAGATTCTAAGTATGATGCTGACCTCAAAATTTACTTTGGAAGCTCCAAATATGATGCAGGTTGGCGATCATCTAGCAAGAAGAATACCATGCAGTAAAATGGTGTTTTAGGTAGAACCCAAAAGTAAAAAAAGCATTCCGACTGGTGTTGGAATGCTTTTTTTGGGAGCTGTGGGGCAATACAAGTGTCTATTGTTTGGCGGTTGAGGGTACAGCAACCATTATTGTTTGTACTTGTTCCTGTTCTTGCGCTATATGCCAATAAAAACAATCGAGTAAGCAAGCTCTAATATTCTCTCTAAGTTTTTGATAAAGTGGAATTTCAATAAGAAAATCTTCCATTAATTCTTTGCTTCGCAACGCTGCACAATATTTTATAGCTCGATTCAATAATTCATTACGGCAATTTGTATAGCAACTTGGCACCTCTTCGTTTGACAATATATAACCACACAAGATCGTCCAATCTACCAATTCGGTCAATGCCTCTTTGGTCAAAAATATATTTCTTTGCACCAGTTTTTCATCTTCTATAGATTCATTGTAGAACGAAAATTTTAACCACTGTAGAAATATTTTATTAACCACCCAATGATTGTCTTTGGGACTGTATTGGTATTGTTTTTCAAATCCCAACTGACTCAACAGCTCAACAATCCCCAAATCTAATTCATCGGAAAGACTCTTACTCAATTCGTCAAAAAACTGATTACTCAATCCCTCCAATTGATAAAGTGCCAAGAGATTGGTTTGTGTATTCTTTGCCAATTTCCAATGCTGTGTTATTCCTTGCAGTACACGTTGGCGGATAGTAGTTGAATGCGCTCCCTTTATAGTAAAATCTTGTACCATATACTTTTTAGATTTTTGTTCTTGTAAGCTTTACCAAAATGAAACTAAGTTGACCCATATTGAACACAGTAAATACAGTTATTAAAACATTGCACTACTTATATTTTTATAATTCAACTATGAGTTGTAAACTTATGAAACCAGCTTTAAACGCTGATAACTAGCTTATTGGCAATAAATAGATAAAATTAGAACCTTATATTCTAAGTACTAAAATGGAGATTTAGCCCCCCTTTTTTGTCATCAATTGTTCTTACAATATTATACTCTATACTTATAGATACATAAACTACTCCAAATAATAGGGAGCGCTGCCAAATAGGTAATCGTCATAATTTGTCTAAAAAAAACAGACTTTATAATGACAGGTGTATATACATAACTTTTATCTATTACAGGGAGCTAGGACTTAGACAACAGCAGTTATTTGGAGCAAAAAAGTTTGTAATAAATAGTTTTATTACTATTGGAGCTTTGGGAGGGGCAATTTTTTTATTTTATACAAAAAAAAGGCTCCTTGCCTAAATACAAGAAGCCCTTCACTATTCAGTTTTTTTATCAATTAGTAGCCCGCAGGAAATTTGGCAGGATTAGATTCGTGCATTAAACCATAAATTTGCTCAACTATATCTTCGGCACTAGGCTTAACAAAATAATCGCCATCAGACCCATAAGGAGAGCGCACATCAGCAGCAGCGATAACAACAGGTTCTGCATCTAAAGCATAATAGCCTTTTTGCTCTACTAGTATTTTTTGCATCAAATAAGCAGTAGCCCCTCCTCTAAAATCCTCGTCTAACAAGACCAAACGATGGGTTTTTCGCAAGGAAGCACCAATTTGGCCATGCACATCAAATGGCATTAAAGAACGCACATCAATCAATTCTACAGAAATTCCTTCTTGCTCCAAACGCTCTATCGCCTCCTGCGCCACACGCACACAAGAGCCATAGGTAACGAGAGTAACATCGGTGCCTTCTTGCATGATTTCGGGCACGCCTACTGGTATTCTAAATTCTTGTATATTGCTCGGCATTTTTTCCTTGAGACGATAACCATTTAAGCACTCAATAATCAAAGCAGGATCATCTGATTGCAACATAGTATTATAAAATCCTGCTGCTTGAGTCATATCTCTGGGCACAAGCACACATATCCCTTTAAGACTATTAAGCAACATGCCAATTGGAGAACCCGAATGCCAGATACCTTCTAGACGGTGTCCTCTAGTTCTGATAATAGCAGGGGCACGCTGAATACCATTGGAACGATAACGAAGGGTTGCCAAATCATCTGACAAGGCAGAGATACTATAAATTAGGTAATCTAGGTATTGAATCTCTGCAATAGGACGCAAACCACGCATAGACATTCCTATGGCTTGTCCCATAATAGTCCACTCCCGAATACCTGTATCAAATACCCGTCGGGGGCCATACTTGGCCTGCAAACCTGCAAACCCTTGATTGACATCTCCAATCTGTCCTACATCCTCTCCAAAGGCAAATACAAAAGGATTCCTTGCCAGATGAGCATCAAAACAAGCATTGAGTATTTCTGAGCCATTTTTGAGTGGTGCATCATGGGCATATTCTACAGGAATGGGTGTTATGTTTAAGGCAGCATAAGGCGTATCACTGTACAATCTGCTGGTGTAAATATTGTTAAACTCTTCCATGCCCTGCTTGAGCCAATCGGCCAATGCTGTAATGGCCTCACTTTGATGGCCTCTAACCAGATGTAAAATTTGACGAGCAGCTTTTAATACATCTTTGTGGGTAGGATCTATACTACTTGCTAGTTTATTGCTAATTGTACTAATACGCTCCTCTTGTAAGAATTGCTCTTGTATGGGTTGGAACAAATCTAGGGCCTCTTGTAAACGAACTTTGATAGGGGCATTAAAATTGCTCCAAGCACGCTTAATGGCTGCTCGAACCTCTTTTTTTGCGTCCTTCTCTATGGCTGTCAATTCTTCCTCGGTGGCCCAACCTTGTGCTACAATCCACGCTTTCATTTGTACAATCCCGTCCATCTCCTTCTCAAAAGCCAACCGTTCCTTGCTCTTGTAACGCTCATGCGAGCCTGATGTGGAGTGGCCTTGAGGCTGTGTTACCTCTTCTACATGAAACAAGCATGGGCGATGTGTTTGGCGTACCACTTCTATTTGGGTCTCAAACAACTCACGCATGTGGGCATAATCCCAGCCTTTGGTAGTATGAATATCCATACCACGCTCGTCCTCATTCTGTACCTGAAAGCCAGCCATTGCTTCCGAAATACTTCCCTTAGTCGTCTGAAATCTTTTGGGAACAGAAATACCATAGCCATCATCCCAAACAAAAACAGCCATAGGCACCTGCATCACACAAGCAGCATTAAGTGCCTCCCAAAAAACCCCCTCAGAAGTACTAGCATCTCCAATACAACAAAACGAGACTTCTTGCCCTTGGTTAGAAAAGCGATTTTCGCCCTCCAACTCGGCACATTTTTTATATTTCTTGGAGGCCAATGCTATCCCCAAGGCACGAGCCATCTGCCCCGCAGTTGGTGAAATATCCGAAGTTACATTCTTTAGATTTTTGTGCGCTGTCCATTCTCCCTGAGCGTCTACTAGAGGCGTTGCAAAATGCGAGTTCATTTGGCGACCAGCCGAAAATGGATCGTGTTCGGGATCGGCATGGGCATACAATTGGGCATACAATTGTTCTATAGTCGCCAAGCCAGAGGCTAACATAAAGGTTTGTCCACGGTAATACCCCGAACGAAAATCACCTTTCTTAAATGCTCTAGCCATAGCCACTTGAGCCACTTCTTTGCCCGCTCCAAAAATACCAAACTTAGCTTTGCCCGTGAGCACTTCTTTGCGCCCCATCAAACTAACTTGACGGCTGATACAAACGGTCTTGAAATCTTCTAATGCTTCTTCTTTAAAAATTGGGGAGTATGTGGAGGAGTTCTGCTTTAGCGTAGTTTGGCTCATATTCTTTTATTTTTTAATTAGAATCAAGAATCTTTCTCTAGTAATTTATAATAACCTCATTTTGGCTGTTTATGTTCCTCAAGTTAATAATTATATTAACAAACTAATCAGTTACTTGTGTGTAGGCACTACCAAAAACTAGACCATTGATTGACTTCAAAAACAACATTTATAAACAACTATATAAGAGAATGGTTGTTGGCAACCATGCCTTACACGGCTGCAAAAATATAACAATTTATTGGAGCGTGGGTAGCTATTCAGAAAATTAATCAAAAAAAGACAAAGCACGAATTGCTCTTTGGCATATTGCTTGGAATAGGAGTGCTAAAGGAAATGGATTACTCCTTTTAGATTTTTAGTTAGTGCTGCCTTTTTGTATTATTTTAATGAGAGCTTATAGTATAATTGACCATAAACTAGTACAATTAACAGCTTAAATTATTGGTTCTTATAGATGTTTGAGGGGCATTTTTGAGCTTCCCCAAGCCTTTAACTAAAATTTTAGTTAATAAACTTGCAAGACTCATTTTTTAGTCGTACACTTGTATCATCATCTACCAATTACTTGTTTCTAAACAACTATTTTATTCAAAAAAATTGACGCTAAATGAAAAAATTAATCTCTCTAATAGCTATTATTGCAGCAACTATCTCCTTGAGTTTTGCACAAGATATTAAGTTTGAAATGTATCAAGGCGAAAAAGCAGGTGCTACGGATTTGGCTACTGCCGATGAACAAAGTGGAGCTAAAATTTCTCAAACAGGTACCGATGCCTCCAATTGGAATTATGGTACTATCGAACAATCTTCTACAGGTGTTCGTTTCTTCAAATTTAAAAATACAGGTACTGCTCCCCTAGTAATTTCTGCGGCCAAAGGTAGCTGTGGATGTACCGTGCCTTCTTATCCCAAGGAGCCAATTATGCCGGGTGAAGTAGGCTATATCAAAGTAAAATATGATACCAAACGTATTGGTGCTTATACCAAATATGTTACCCTAACCACCAATGCCACCTCTAATACAACAACACGTCTAAAAATCAATGGTGTGGTAGAAGCGGAAGCGGAAGCAACTCCTGCCAAAGAAAAAAGTATGTTCAACTAATTTTCGGAACTAACCTCAAAATTCAGAAGTGTACTTACTTAGGCACTTTTGAGCTTATCTAATAACTGACAACAATTCTAGTCTAATAAATTTAATACCAATGAAAAACATTATTTCTTTGATGGCTGTATTATTGGCCACTGTTTCTTTCGCCTTTGCACAAGAGATCAAATTTGTACCCTATGAAGGTGGTGACTATACCAAAACGACCAATGCTGACGAAAAAGCTGGTGCTGCCTTGAGCCAACCCGGAACCAATGCAATGGAGTGGAACTATGGTAATATTGAGAATGGTTCTACAGGTTATCGTTTTTTCAAATTCACCAATACAGGTTCTGGACCTTTGGTGATTTCTGCGGCCAAAGGTAGCTGCGGATGTACCGTGCCTTCTTATCCCAAAGAGCCAATTATGCCGGGTGAGAGTGAGTACATCAAAGTAAAATATGATACCAAACGTACTGGTGCTTACACCAAGTATGTTACCCTAACAACTAATTCTCAAAGTAACTCTACTACTCGTCTCAAGATATTTGGAACAGTGGCTGCTCCTGCTACAGCACCAGCTACCACAGCTCCTGCAACTGTAAAGTAAGTTTACTTTTTTAGAAATATAATAATGGCCGTCCTCTTGAAGCAATTTGAGAGGGCGTTTTTTTGTTTATTAATAATTAATAAACAATAGGCTCTGCCTTTAATGGCAGTACTGTTGTATCTACAAAAGGCAGTAAATCGGTGTAAGACAAGGAAAACGATAGCTCTGTTATGGCATAGGCATCCAATTCATAAGGATTATAATAAAAATGCAAAGCATCTAAACCAATAGAAAAATTGGGCGGCAATACAAAATCTGTGGTATCTCGATCAAGTATAGAAGCCTGCGGCTCGCCATCTTGCTCTTGCCATGCCTCCCAAAAAGCAGCCCTAGCCAGTGGCAACCATGCTTCTTGATTGCTATCATAAAATAAATCCTTCAATTGCAATTCCTTGCCCGATACAGCATGATAATTTTTATAGCTGGTCCAGCTATTGGCATGTGCTCCCCCCGTAAACTCTACCTGATCTACCCTCAAAACAAACACTGTAGGTGTGTTGGTCAAAACAGATAATTGCATATCAAAAGCCCAATTGCTAGAGGGCAAGCCAAATTCCTGCATATCCTTCTTGTGCAATCTAAACTCTGCCAAAAAACCTTCCAGACGCTCCTCTACGGTATTGTACTGACGAGCATCTTGCAATAAAATAGCCTTTATTTGTGTATTGATACAATCACGCACCTCACTAGCAACTAAGGAATCAATTAAAGGGTATTCAAATTGAATAGAGGTGCTATCACTTTGGCTGTATTCATCAGGGTGATGTTCATGAGCAGCTTTCTGATAAATCGTGTACAAAAGTGTATCCTTGCCCATTCTTAAATGATAGGGACCCCATATAATTGGTTTCATAGGTACAAAAGCTTCCTTTTCTAGTGGAGTTGGCGGCGTACAACCACTCCAACCAAGAGACAAACCCAAAAGAAGCACAAAAACTGCAATGCGAAAATTGGCAGAAGTAAGGAGCTGATTCATAGTAAAAAATAGGAGCACACGAATAGAAAATAACTGAATTTGGTTAGTGGCAAAAAATAGCTGATTATCTACCCCAAACCAAAATTATGCAAAGGAATGACATAGCGTACTTTATCCAACAATTTAGTTTTTTTTTATAGAATTATTAGAATAATTCCAATTATTTGCCAATAATTCTCTAGGTATATCCCGTCATCCATCCATCTTATCTAATTGATGTCCAAAGCTATACCAACCACCTAAAGATATTACTTTTCCAACAATAAACAAAACATTGAAACAACAACCACAATGTAGTTAATTTGATAAATTAATTTTTTATAATTAAATGAAAAGCCTAAACACAAAATAAAAGCCTTTACAATAGAATAGAGCTATAAAAAGTACAATGTAATTCAAGATTTTTTTTTAATTTTGCCTCTCTTTTATCACTATAATGATTATTCGACCAGCAAATTCATGACAACACGCAAATCCAACAAAGAAGTCCAAAAAGCGGCCTTAACCTTTATCCGTATTCTAGAACAACACAATCTAGCATCTATTGAAGGTAAATTCTTTCCTGCTGATGCTGGCATTCTATACAAAAAGCAACAGCGTACACTCACCTACTGCTTGGCTATGGGAGCGCTTTGCTTGTTTTTATTTTTATATGTCCTGTTGGTAGAATTTAATTATTATGCCCAGCTCGATCCCCTAGTCATTGCTTGTAGTCTTTTTTGGGGGGTACTTGTATTTATCACCTTTTGGTTGTTCAATCAATATTCCAAGGATAGCAAACTTCTACAAATGGCCTTAGACAATCCTCAAAAATCAACCTTTGGGGTATTGATTACTGAGGATTATTACTTTGAGCACTTGCCCAATTATTATCACATTATTCCAAAATCTAACATCATCAGAATAGATTATGAAGAAAAACGTGCTAATGGAGAAGTTTATATAGAATTACTCGTGGATGTAGACGACCACTTGGAAGTTCGTGGCATACTTTACCGCCCTGAGGAATACGAACTCAAAGACTGGATAAACACCACGGATGCTGCTCCAGCCTAAATTCTAAGGCAATTTTAGCATTTATCTTACTTTAACGAATCTTTAACGGCCTGATTGGGCCGCTCTATCTTGGGGCTTACAAAAACAGAAGTGCCACTATCCTCTTTCATTTTTTGAGGATCAATTCTTCCTGTGTATACCCCATAAAGTGCAACTAAACCGACCAGTATCAACCCAATAAACGAGAAAGCAGAAAACCGCCAGCCCCAAATATTGCCCAAGTACTCATCCTTTTGAGTACCAAAAAGTAGTTTTCTAGCCTTTGCACGACGTTCGGCGCGACTTAACTCCGAAAAAGGTCTTTCGTCATCTTCTTTCTCCATAACTCAACTTTATTATTTATCTTACGTATAACAAGCATCCAATTGTTGCTTTTGTTCATAATAGAACAAACAAAAAATCCTGTTTCATTGTATTTTTAGAATAAAAACTGGTGTTTTTTATTACAATAATATTATTATTCCAAAACCCAATAAGAAAAACTTTAGTACAATTGTTGAAGTCATTATAATTATTGACTTTAGAAGCTGTAAATGTATATTCAATAAACAGAAACACCCCATACCAAGCCAATTTTTATTTATACCTATACTAATACACCTCTATACCATGTAATAGATTCTATTGGTAATGATTTAAAGCCATTATTATTATTGGGCAGCATACTCTAACAAATGCGCTCAACAATTGCCCTTATATTTATTTGTAAGCGTTGTTCTGCCCCACAACTGTACAGGTAGAGCCTTGCAAAAATAAAAACAATATTCTTTTATGAAACAATTAATGACCATTCTGGCAATCTCTCTTCTTAGTTCGGCACTGACACTAGGGATATACAAAGTTTATATAGAGCAGCCTTACACACCTGTTAGAGATGTCATTATCAAGGAAAGTTCCTATGCCAAACACGTCAATCATCCTAACTTTCATCCCAATATTACCGAAGTAACATCGTTTAAAGATGCGGCTGATTTGGTACGTCCTAGTGTGGTACATATTCACAGCAGCAGTGGCGATCCTTATGAGCGTATGTTTGGAGCAGAGGCTTCGGGTTCGGGGGTTATTGTTTCTGAGGATGGTTATATTGTGACCAATAATCATGTTATTAGTGACTCTAAGGAAGTGACGGTGACGCTCAATAACAAACGCACTTATGAAGCTACGATTATTGGTACAGACAAAACAACCGACTTAGCGGTTATCAAAATAAAGGAACGTGACCTAAAAGACATCAAATTGCCTATGTTGGCCTTTGGCAATTCTGATGAAGTATTTGTGGGCGAATGGGTATTGGCTGTGGGCAATCCCTTCAATCTCACCTCTACCGTAACAGCAGGTATTGTGAGTGCCAAAGGACGCAACATTGATATTTTGGATGGTGCTTATGATATTGAATCCTTTATTCAAACCGATGCCGTGGTCAATCCCGGCAATAGTGGTGGGGCTTTGGTCAATACAGAGGGCAATTTGGTGGGCATCAATACAGCCATCATTACCCGTTCTGGACGTTATGAAGGGTATTCCTTTGCTGTGCCGTCCAATCTGGTCAAGAAAGTGATGAGTGATTTGATTGAGTTTGGCGAGGTGCAACGTGGTTTCTTGGGCGTGACCATTCGCGATATATCGGATGAAATTGCCGATGAAAATGCCTTGGAGTCTATGGACGGGGTGTATATTCAGGGAGTAGGCGAAGAAAGTGCCGCCGAAGAGGCCGGCTTAGAACGGGGCGATGTGATTGTAAAAGTCAATGGCATCCCTGTCAAAAGCTCGCCCGAACTGCAAGAACAAGTTGGGCTTTTTCGCCCTGGCGAAAAAGTCGGGGTTATTTTCTTGCGTGCAGGCGAACTCAAATCAACCGATGTCATCCTCAAAAACAGCTCTAATACCACTAGCTTGGGCAAAAAACGCAGCGAAAAACGCCTTGCTTCTAAAAAAACGATCTTAAAGGACTTGGGAATTGAAGCCAAAGATTTCAAACCTAAGGAAGCCGATGACCCAGCAGGCGTACTCATTACCCAAATCATAGAAGATGGTATTATTGAGCCTACCAATATGGAAGAAGGTTTTATTATTACGTCTGTTAATGAAGAACCTATTCATAGCTTGGACGAATTCAAAGATGCCGTGGTAGCAGCAGAAGGCGAAATTACCCTCGAAGGATTTTACAAAGGCCAAGAGGAAGTCTTTACTTATATTTTTGATAAGGATTAAGTAACGGTTTTATTCCATTAAATAAAAACGCTCTAAAGTTTATGACTTTAGAGCGTTTTTATATGTTATACAATCCTGTTGTTATCAAGCAAGAACAAAAAACCAACCGAGTACTATACAAATAGCCTAACAGTATGTACCTTTGTTGACCTAATCATCAAAACCATATCTATCTCCTAGAGGTATTTCAATTCCAATTATCCAATATCTGATTTATGGCGGCTCGTATTCTGTTCTTTATACTCCTTATAACTGTCCTTTTGGGAGCTTGTGACAAACGTGGCACTACTTATATTAAACGTATTAACAATCAAACATCTGATACCCTCAATTTCTATTTTTTGGGTGTTTACAATCCTGCCACCTATGGCGATACCCTTATTGTATTGCCCAATGAGAACAAACAAATTCTTTTTTTTGAAGAAGAAAGTGGCGTGGTTTACAATCCTCAAGGCTGTAGTATTGTCAATGACTCCGTTAGAGTAGGCATCAAAGGAGGAAGACAACTTCTAAAGGATTTAAGAAATGAATCTGATTGGGAATATACAGAAATAGGCACTGAACAAACTTGCACCTTTAGTGTCATTCCTAGTGATATTCAATAATTGAAAGCAATTATGTGGAAAGTGCTTATTGTAGCCTTGTTGTGCTATGGACTTTTTTTGTATTGGCAGCCTTCGCAAAAGCCTGTTGTACTCGATGACCATGAGGGCTGGATGAAAACAGATACTCCAGACAGTATTCTGTTGTATATCAATGAACATCGCAATCTGGCTATACAAGAAATGCAACGCGCCAAAATCCCTGCAAGTATTACCTTAGGACAAGCCATTTTGGAATCTCGCTTTGGAACCAGCCATCTGGCCATGCACGCCAATAATCATTTTGGAATCAAAGCGAGCCTCGATTGGGATGGCAAGGATCGACACTGTGCCTATACCTATGAATGGAACCAACAAAAAAAGGGCATGTACCCTGCTTTTGCTTGCTTTAGAAGCTACTCGGATGTAGAGCAATGCTATATAGACCACTCCGAGTTTTTAAGTACTCGCCCTTGGTACAATGCCTTGTTCCAACTAGATTCAACCGATTGGAAAGCGTGGGCCAAAGGACTACAAAAAGCAGGCTATGCCACCGATCCCAATTATGCTACTAAACTTATTAGCCTCATTGAGCGTTACCAATTACAACAAATAGATCAGGTTACGTCTAGGTCTACTGCTGTAACCTTACAAAAACATTCTAACAGAGCCTATTAGCTCTTTTAACCAGCTCCTTTTTTGATAAAAGGGATATATACAACCTGTAAATTCTTATACTATGTCTAATAAAGATGTCAAAGTTGCTAAAACCAGTGATATTATTTGCCGAGTAGGTTTGGATGAGAACAATGTTCCTGTCAAAATCGAATGGCAAGCACAAGATTCGCCTGACACACCAGACTTCAAGAACTCTAAAGCTATGTTACTTTCTCTATTTGATGAAGAGTTTAGAGATACCTACAAAATTGACTTGTGGACAACTGATTTGCAAGTTATGGAGATGAACAAGTTTATGTTTCAAACACTCAAGGGCCTAGCCGATACCTATTATCGGGCTACTAACAATACAGAATTGGCCAATGATATGCGAAAATTTGTTCAGTACTTTGGCGAGCAAGCCGAGGTGACGGCCAAGGAGAGCTAAAATAAATTAAATAGGGAGATACCAAAACATCTCCCTATTTCATAAACAGTACTTAAAGATGGCATTTACCCATTGATAAAAATCCAGTACATTAACAATAGAATTAGACCAATTCCGATAACAGAATACAGTGCTAAGTTTTTGATTTGAGCCGTGTCTTCCTCTGTAGGAACAACTTCCTCACGAGGTGCTTGTGCTTGTTGCTCTTTCATTTGTTGTTGACGCTCTTTTTTACTTACTTTTTTTTCGTGGCTACTCGTGAAGCCTTTATATTGTTTTCTTGACATGTATTATGACTTATTATTTTATTGTAAAATGGTATTTCATAAGGCGGAAAATGGGCTAACAAATATAAGAGTTTGACTATAAATACAGCAAACTGTTGTTATTTTTTTGTCTCTACATCTTTTTGTACATTTCTGCCAGTTACTACCATACTTCCTTCTAATCACCTACGCTCCCAATAGGAGCTACACACAGACTATGAATTTTAATTTAGATAAAGACCTCGTTTTTTTTGATATTGAATCTACGGGTGCTGATGTGGTCAAAGATCGCATTATGCAAATTGCACTCATCAAATACCCCAAAGATGGAGGCCCTGCCATCGAAAAAGAATACTTAATCAATCCACAATATCCCATCAAAAAAGAAGCACTAGAAGTACATGGGATTACCATTGATATGGTACGCAATAAGCCTACCTTTGAAGCGTATGCCGAGGAATTGTACGATTTCCTAAAAGATGCAGACCTAGCCGGCTACAATTCCAATCGCTTTGATATTCCCATGCTTACCGAGGAATTTGGCCGGGTCGGCATCCGTTTTTCTATGGAAGGTCGCCGCTTGCTAGATGCGCTACAGATATTCTACAAAATGGAGCCGAGAACGCTCAAGGCCGCCTACAAATTTTACTGTGGCGAGCATCTGACCGAGGCGCACGATGCCTTGGCCGATACCCGTGCTACCGCTGCCGTGCTTTGGGGGCAAATCCAAAAGTACAAAGATGTGGATTATGTAGATGCTGATGACAAGGTTACGCCTGCTCCTATTCAGAATGATATGCAGGCTTTGCACGATTTTATCAATGACAAAAATCAAGTAGACTTTACCAAGCGTTTTGTACGCAACTCTGATGGCGTTATTGTGTTTAATTTTGGTAGTAACAAAGGAGAACCAGCGCACAAGCATCCACGCACCTTACAATGGATAATCAGCAAGGATTTTCCTACCCAAGTAAAAGATATTGCCCGAGATATTCTCAATGGAAAACTAAAATAAATTTAGAAAAAAGACATGAGCGATCAAATACACCCCTCTGTACCTGCTATGTGGTTTTCGTTTATTGCAGATCACATTGAACACAGCCACACCCCCATGCCCGAAGCCTACCCTCTAGGCACGACCAAAGAACAAGCCGATACCTGTGTATTGTTGGTCAAGGCGGGCCTCAAAACGGCTTCGTCAGGGGCCTTAGCATCCTACCTACATTACCAAGTTCCTATTCCCCAAAAAGGCGACATGGCAATTCTGACCAATTGGGAAGGCGAAGCACAGGGTATTTTGCAAACCACTAATGTAGAGCTAGTGCCCTTTGATGAGGTAGACGAAGACTATGCCATGAAGGAAGGCGAAGGCGACCAAACCCTCAGCTACTGGAAAGAAAAACACTGGGATTTCTTCTCCAAAGACTTGGCTAGTTTTGGCGAAATCGCCGAAGAGGATATGATGGTGGTTTGTGAGGAATTTGAACTTATTTATCAATTGCCTTAGTCTACTTTTTGCCACCACGCCTTCTGGAGTTGTACTTTTCTCGTTTGCGAGCCAAACGCTTCTCCTGAGCGCGATTAACCTTGGTATTTTTTAATTTCTTGTCGTGATACGCGCCCTGAGACTGCTTTTCTATGTCCAAAGCAATGATAGCATTTTTTTGCTGATACTTCACCTTTTCATCTTCCGTCAAAACATCCGCAATTTCCAAGTTTTCGGGCAAAGGAAGACGAGTCAATTCTTGCTGCATCAAGTCCTCAATAGCTTCCAAATACTCCAGCTCCCTAGTTACTTCCACCTCACTTACCAAGGTAATGGCTACCCCCTCGGCATCCGCACGTGCTGTTCGCCCCACTCGATGAATGTAATTTTCGGGTTCGTCAGGCGTATCCAAATTAATAACTTGTGTAATCCCCTCAAAATCCAAGCCCCTAGCCATCAAATCCGTAGCAATCAATATCCGCAACTGCCCCTGCTCAAACTCCTCCACCATTCTCAAACGATAATTCTGAGATTTATTAGAATGAATCACCCCAATCGGCTCTTGCAAGCTCGCCTCTAGGCTTTCCTGCAACTGATCGGCAATTTTCTTAGTGGGCGCAAACAATAGGATTTTAGTCCAACCCTCTTTTTTTTCTTGTAATAATAATTGTAACAAATGCAGCTTGGTGGTGTAATTCGGCACTACATAAGCCAATTGCGTTACCCCATCTGCCGAGGTGCCAGAAGCCGCAACTACGATTTTTTCGGGCTCGTAAAACACTTGGTCAATCAACTGCTCCACCTCATCCGTCATAGTCGCCGAAAACAAAATATTCTGCCGACGCTCGGGCAAGAGATCAAACAAGTTTCTCAATTGCGGCAAAAAGCCCAAATTGAGCATTTCATCCACCTCATCAATCACCAATTGCTTGATGGTTTTGAGCTTGATGGCCCGACTCAAGGCCAAATCTACCAGTCGTCCGGGCGTAGCCACCAATATATCCATCCCCTCTGCCAATACCTCCTTTTGGGTGTTCATGTTCACCCCTCCATAGGCCCCCTTGGCACGAATAGAAGCATAAGTGGTCAGTTTCTCAATCTCGCCCAATACCTGCACCACCAACTCCCTAGTAGGCACCACAATCAACACCCGTGCATGTTTTTGCTTAGAAAACTTCAATTGGCGCAAAATCGGCAACAAATAAGCAAAGGTCTTGCCCGTTCCCGTCTGCGCCACGCCCACCACATCTCTGCCCGACATCACTACCGAAAAAGCAGCCGCCTGAATAGGGGTAGGTGTTTCCAATTGCAAATCTTCCAAGGCATTTCGCAAGGCATTGTTGAGGTTGAGATCATTAAAGGTCATCTTTTTATTTTTTTTAAAGATATTATCTTTTTATTTTTTTTAAAAAATATTTTAATGCTATATTTACGTTTACTTGTAGTCTTTCCTAAGTGTTTAGGCTATTGGTCTACACTCATAAAAATTATTTAGAAACCTTTTCATACACTACAAGTCAAGTAATACTGCTTCATTATGAAATGTTTACTCACAATAAGTATAAGTTTATTCTTTTTAAATCTTGCTTTTTGCCAACAGGGGCATTTTAGAGTTAAAACTAATGAATTTGTTCAAATAGGTTATGATAATTACAAAACATTATCCTTTGGTGCGAGTACAGGCACTATAAATAATGGCAGTTGGGCTATTGAACATTGGAACAATGGGCTTAATATTTGGAGACCTTGGCCAACGTACAACGCCGTAAATTATGCTTTATTTATAAGAGATTGGGATGGTTTTACAGGAATAGGAAAATTTCCCTCCTACAAATTAGATGTAAATGGAGATATTGGTATTTATGGTACAGTTTGGCTTGCATCTGACAATTTACTAAAAAAGAACATTAACAAATTAGAATCTAAAAACTGTTTAGAATTACTCCAACAAATCAACGCCTATTCCTATAATCTTAAATATGATCACTTACCCAATCAATACCAAGATACACTAGGCTTAACAGAAACAAAGCAAAAAACAATTGAAGAAGAAAATAATAATCCTCAAGAATATAATAATCAAAATGAGAAATTAAGGCATGGTTTTATGGCGCAAGAAATTGAAGAGATTCTGCCTAATCTAGTAAATACAAATAAAGAAGGACAAAAAGCAATAGATTATGTTGGGTTACTACCAATCATGCTAGAAGCAATCAAGGAACAACAAAAAGAAATCGAACGCTTAAAAGCCCAAATTAAAACGCTCACTAAATGAAAATTTTACATCCACCATTGCTCTTAGTCATTGGATTCATTATAGTAGGGTCAAATCTAAACGCACAAATAGATAATCATCCTTGGTGTCCAACAGGAGCTACATGGCTCTACCAAAAAATTGGCTTTTTTAGCCAACAATACCTAAAATTAACCTACACCAACGATACTATTATCAATAACATCAATACAAAAATATTAAGTATTTCAGAGATTGAAATAGTAGGTCCAGGGCCATTTCCCAATTACAGTCGAACAGAACAGCATATCGGATATGAATACTATGCCAATATCAATGACACTATTTATTGGTGGCATAATGGTCAATTTCATTTTTTGTATGATTTCAGTAGTAATAGTACGATTAATGCACAATGGATAATTAACCAAAATACCGATTACCCCTGCCCCGGCGCTACATTACCAACAACTGATACTTTTGAAATTGATTCGTTTACCACCAACAGCTATAGCAATGTTATTTTTGCCTGTATCAATGGAACAGATAATGGCAATTGGACTTTGGGTGAAAAAATCATCAAAAATATAGGTTCTACACGAACGCCCTACCCCATTCCCATTAACAATGATTGTTATGGAACGGGAGGTGCCACACACTTGCCCTTAAAATTAAACTGTTACTATGATAATCTAAGAGGGCGTATTATTTTTGAAACGCCACTGATTGGAGACTGCGACTATGTAACAACTCCTATTAAAAAAATAAAAAAGAACACTAGTGCTGCTATTGATGTATTTCCCATCCCTACATCTGATGAAATATTTATCCAATCCAACTCTTTAGTATTAGAAACATACGAGATTTATACTATAAATGGTCAATTGCTAGAACAAAATAGCATCGCATCTTCTTCTATTTCATTGCGTAATTACCCAACAGGTGTGTATTTCTTAATCCTAAAACCTGTAAATAGTCCTCCTCATGCCTTCAAAATAATCAAAATATGAGGTTGCTGCTAAATCTATTACTCCTAATCGTACCAAGTATATGCTGTGCTCAAATATTGACCAATCCAATTTGCATTCCTTTTGAAGAACCAGAATGGACAACTAGACGGACAACTGTCATTGAAGCTAATGCAGGTACTATAAATGATTTAAAACTTGTTCGGATTAATTTTCACATTATATCTAAAATTGACAGCACTGGACACTTCACCGAAACAGGTGACCATCTTGGAAATAACTACAACGGATATGATTTTGTTTTTGATATTCTCAATCAAATGGAATCAAGAATGCAATGGAATCAATCCATGAACTTGCCTCCGAATAATGCTACCCCTATCCTCCCTAAAAATTGGAAATTCATCTTAGATGGTATTTATTTTATTCATGATAATACTTACCACACCTTTCCCTCTATTACAAGCACCAACTTACCTATAGTTGGGCATAAAACCGATAGTGTCTTAAATATTTTTTTGACAGAAGGTCCAGGCCAATATGGGGGATATGCCCTAAGCATTAATCCATCCTCTACCACCAAATACACTGAAAATAGAAATTTCTATGCCAGTTATGTCAATTGGAACCCCAGTAACCCTCTTGCTTGGCTTTTTGATACCTATGCCGCTCAACTTAATCATGAACTAGGTCATCTTTTGGGATTAAGCCATACCGTCCGATATAATAGCGGAGCCCCTTGTCCAACAGCTCCTATCAACTACAACTGCGATGATGGGTGTACAGATACCCCAACAGCATGGGACATGCTTATGGCTACAGGTTCTCATCCTGCATGTGGTTGGGGTGGTCAGTCGATTCCCCATTGCTCTAGCAATATGCTTGACTATACAGGAGGCAATGCACTCACTCCTTGCCAACTAAACATCATTCATTCAAACCTAGATAATGGAATGAAATCCTACAGAATTTGTGCAGCCGTAAACCACGATGTTACACTTTGCAATATGGAATATCCAGAGGTTAGTTATTATGGAAAAAAAATAACCATAGGTAATTGTGGAAACAGTATCACAATTGACAACCACCACAAAAAGCATTTATACTTTAGCGAAGAAGTTAATATTCAGCATACAGAGATTGCTGGAAATACCGAATTCGAAATCTTCTCTTGGGATGCTTGCCCCTAAGATTTGCCCCTTCTGCTACTAAAGTAGATTTGAGTAGGGCTTTGAAGTTACTGCTGGGGATTGCTTATTTTATGCCCCAAATAAATAGCAATTGCCATTTGATAGATTCCCTTATCTCATTGAATTTACACCAAGAAACTAATGCAACATAGTAACTTCTATTATCTATTCCTAATTCCCTTTTTGTATGCGCTACTTTCTATGCCAATTCCAGATGGGGATTGGCAAGAATATCTATTGCTTGGGGCATCCTTGGGCATGGCTTTTATTGCCCTCAAAGAGCAGATGGTTTTTAAAAATACAGCCTCTTCCCAAGCAATAGCAGCTATGGTTATTTTTTGGGGCATCTATGGGTTCATTTTTTATATACAGAGTGATTGGAGTATGCTGGAAATTGCTAGTTTGGTTCTATTGTGTTTGCCTTCTTTGATTAATTTTGTACGGGTATTAATGGGTACAAAGAGTTGATTTTGTGCATCCCTTTTAATTGTTCGGGCAGCTCCCCTTTTGATTATAGTATTACCTTTAGAGGGAATTTCTAAACTGGCAGACAACACCACCAAATATTTCAGGCATGTACCAGAGAACAACCTTTTCTTTGGTATTGCCTTATCAGAATAAGCCTAGAATGCTTGATGATACTTGTTATTTTATAGGTTTTGACACACTTGTAGAAGCTCAAATAGCACAACAAATCTTAAACAGTCCCTTGGTGCAATCCTTTCTCAAGGCAATCATCTTTCCTGATGCCAAACGCCCCATTACTAAAAATATCCTAATGAGAATTGATTTGGAAAAAGCTTATCAACTGCTTGGTGCTGATAAACATTATACCAATCATCCAGCTTGGCAACCATTTGAACAACACTTCACCAAAGCGAGTAACAACCTTAATCAAATGAAATTGTTTTGATGGTAATTTTTGAATGGGATTAAAAACATGATATAAAGTATTGCATACCACAAAAAAACACCAAAGTTTATCAAAATCATAAACTTTTATGATTAACTTAGTGTTATGAAACTATGGAACCGACGCAAGAAAACATTTGAAGAAGGAGTTATTGAATTAGTCCTCCAAGAAGATTTTCTTAAAATTGAAAAAAGCAATCAATTTCAATTTGATTGGAATAAAGAAAAAAAGCATCTTGTTCTTAACATTCGTAGAAAAAACGAGGAAGAAATCTTGGGGTTAATTGCCTTAATTGATTTTCCTCGTGAATTGAGGATTGAAATCCATTTATTGGAAGTTTCTAAAGACAATAGAGGAAAAGATAAAACCATTGATCGACTGGCTGGCTGCCTGATTGCTTATGCTTGTGATTTAGCTTTTCAAAAAAACTACAATGGATTCGTTTCCTTGGTTTCCAAAACAGAAATCATCCAACTCTACAAAGAGAAATATGGCTTTCGTGAAATGGGCAATCATCTTTTTACACAGCTACACAACTCCAATTCTCTAATTAACCAATACTTAGATCATGAAGGATAATCAAGAAATATACAAAGCCTTAAAAAGTCAGTATGACGAGCAAGAGCTGGCAGAGAATTTTTATGTGGCTAAAAAAATGACGGCAGAGGAGCAGCAAGCATCTGATGAGGAAATAAGGAACATACGAAAGAGAATGCTTCAAGAAATGTCCTCAGAGGATAAAATTTATTCAGGGTTACTTGGACTAAAATACCAAATGCAGCATCACATTGAGCATGGTAATTACGATCCCAATAAATCTGTGGCAAGCTTTCTCAAAGAGTACATGACTGTGCTCCACAAAAAACAAAAAGATTTGGCGCATGACTTGGATGTACACAAAACTAGATTGAGCCGAATTTTAAACAATAGAGAACGATTAAGTATTCAACTGGCTTATCGACTCGAAATCCATTCTGCCAATTTGATTCCAGCTATCTTTTGGTGGAAATTGCTTCAAAAAGAGGTAGAAAAAGAAATTAAGGAAGATATAGAAGAAAGAAACAAGGAAAAAGCAAAAGTCAAAAACATTATCTATCCTTCTACCTAGAATCCCCCTCCTCCCTCACCAAAACAACCATTCAAATGAAAGACAACAACTCCCTCAACAGCCCCGACCCCATCCTCAATAATGATTACTGGCAGCAACGCTACCTACAAGAAGCAACAGGCTGGGACACGGGCGGCATTACGCCACCCATCAAAACCTATGTAGATGGATTGACAGACAAGTCTGCTCGTATTTTGATACCAGGTTGTGGCAATGCCCACGAAGCCCATTATTTGCACCAGCAAGGCTTTACAGAAGTGTATGTTTGCGATTGGGCAGCCAGCCCATTGGAGGCTTTTGCCAAACGTTGCCCCGATTTTCCAAAGGAGCATTTGATACAAGGCGATTTTTTTGAATTGGAATTGCAGGATTTGGATTATATTATAGAACAAACCTTCTTTTGTGCCATTGAGCCAAGTTTGCGCCCCAAATACGCAAAAAAAACAGCCAGCTTGCTCCAAACAGGCGGCCAAGTAGTCGGGCTGCTCTTCAACCAAAATTTGCCCGCTCCCCCTATGGGACCACCCTTCAAGGGCAGCAAAGAAGAATACCTGCGCTACTTTACGCCCTATTTTTCTAGTGTCCAAATAGAGCCTTGTTACAACTCCCTAAAACCACGCTCAGGCTTAGAATTGTTTATTCAATTACAAAAATAAACTTACTGCAACTGCAAAAGCTCCTCCAACTCCTGAGGCGACAAATCGCCCAGCCACTGCTCTCCCAATGTCACCGTTTGGTTGGCTAGTGCCTTCTTGCTCTGAATCATAGCATCAATTTTTTCTTCTAGCGTGCCTTGTGTAATAAAACGATACACCTGCACATTTTTTTGCTGCCCAATTCGGTAAGCCCGATCCGTAGCTTGTGCCTCTACAGCAGGATTCCACCACAAATCATAATGAATGACATGATTGGCGGCGGTTAAGTTCAAGCCCGTTCCTGCGGCCTTGAGCGAGAGCAAAAACACCCGTTCCTGCTTATCCTGCTGAAAAGCCTGCACCATACTATCTCGCTCGGCTCGTGTACAGCCCCCATGCAAATACAGGGGTTCCTTGCCAAAACGTTCCTTGATCCAACCCTTCATCAATCGCCCCATTTTTCTGTACTGCGTAAACACCAGCACCTTTTCTTGTTGCCGTTCTATACGGGTGAGCAAATCTAGGAGCAACTGGCTCTTGCCCGAATACACCGGCCCACTTCCGCCCGATTGCAGATATTGATAAGGATGATTGCAAATTTGCTTGAGGCTTCCCATCAATTTGAGTAGTAAACCTTTGCGTTTTTTGGGTGCTTGCTTGTACAATTGCAATTCGGCCAAGCTATCCTTTACTATTTTTTGGTACAATTCTGCTTGTATGGGCTGCAATTGGGCGGTATAGTTTTGCTCTATCTTATCGGGCAAATCCTGAATGATACTTTTATCAGATTTGAGGCGGCGTAGAATAAAGGGGGCGGTTGCCTTTCGGAAGGCTTTGAGGCATTGCTGGTTGTTTTCTTGCTCAATGGGGTGGCTGTAGCTGGCTTCAAACTCGGCCATAGAACCCAAATAATTGGGATTGACAAAATCCATAATCGACCAATACTCAGCTAGGCGATTCTCTACGGGCGTGCCACTCATGGCAATATTTAGGTTGGCTTTTAAGGACTTGATGGCCGTGGTTTGACCAGCCTGCACATTCTTGATGGCTTGTGCTTCATCAATCACCAGCGCATACCAATCCAGCTGGTTCAATCGAGCCTGCTCCATTCGGGCTACGCCGTAAGTAGTCAAGACCACATCTGCCTTTGAGGACAAACGACGATTGGGGCCATGGTACACGCCCACCTGCAACAAAGGCGCAAATTTCCTGATTTCTTGCTGCCAATTGGTCAATAAAGAAGTAGGCACCACCACCAGTACCTTTTGATGGAGCAAGCGATTTTCTTCTTTAAATTTTAATAATAATGCAATAACTTGCAAGGTTTTGCCCAAGCCCATGTCATCCGCAATCAAAGAACCCAAGCCCAATTGTGCATTCTTATACATCCAAGCATACCCCACAGCCTGATAAGGGCGCAAGCTGGCTTGCAAGGTCTGGGGCGGTGCCACCGTGATAGAGGCTTTGAAGGCTTGCACCAAGGTCTCCACCTCTGGGCTTAAATCTACTGTATAATTAGTATGATAATGACTCAAAGCCATTTGCACCAATTGGTTGGCAGCAGCAGGTGGAGGCGTTTCCAGTTGTTCCAAAATTTGCTGCAACTCCTCTTCACTCAAATACAGATAACGCCCCTTGTGCCGTACCAAACCCTGCTTTTTTTTCATGAGTTTTAGAAACTCTACGGCCTCTATCATCTCTGTGCCAATATCAACCTTCCATTCTACCGTGAGCAAACTTTGGAGACTAACAAAGGAAGGTTTCTTAGCACTGGGTTTTGCCTTGGCGGCAAGGTGTAGCCCCAAACGTGGCTTGGTGAGCTGCTGCAAGGAGTAGGGCAAAATAACGGCTATATGAAGCATTTGCAACAAGGGCAATACTTCAAAAAATATCCATTCAAACTCAGTAATCGTATACAATGGACTCTGTGTTTCTTTTTGCAACAGTATATTTTCCAAGTCGGGATAATAGGCGGCCAACTGTTGCAGTGTCTTCAGCACCACCAATTGCTGTGCTTTGGAAGTAGTCTGCTTTAAGAATTGATTTAAACCAAGCAAGGAAGCAGCTTTGTCGCCCTTATTTTCTATATAAATTCTTAAATAAAAATGACGCTCCTCCCCTTCCTCTGCTTCTACTTCTATCACCTTAATAACAGGTGCATATTGGGCCTGACCCAAATAAAAAGGCTGCAACCAAGCCTGCATTTGTTGGGGCACACTTTGCTCTTTGCCCCCATCAAAAGGAGTGGCCTCCCCACTAAAAAAGCAATATTCTACCTTTTGCTCCCTGCTGGCCCATTCTGGAATCCACAACTTGGATTGTTGCACATAATAACTCCCCACCAGATGACAAAAGCACAACACTTGTTGTTGAATGGGCAAATATTGCAGCGCCTCGCCATCCAACAACAGCAAGTCAGGAGGCAACCCTGCTGTTAATTGCTCTACTAATGCTTGGATGGTAGAATTGACGGTGTAAGCAGGCTGCCACTGTATCAAATAGCCCGCTGGACAACGCAGCAAATACGGCAAATAGGCTTGTTCATACAGCAATTTGATGGCAAAACGATACAATTGGTGCAGTGCTATAAAAGACTCTGGATAAAGGGGCAATTCCTTCAAATCTACGGTTTCCAATAGGCCCACCAAGGTTTCCAAAGCCCGATCACGCACAAACAAAGGTTGGCTTTGCCCATCTTGTATAGCAAATAGATTAATTAATTGATGATTGGGGTTGATGATTAGGGCAATCTCTTTGGTTTGCTGCAATTGCTGGTGCCAAGTAGCATAATCCGCTGGATCTAGTTGTTGTTTTTTGTGGTAATGAATGGCTTTGCGCCAATAACGCTGCACTAGCTTCTTCAAATCCCCTTCGTAAAACAAGGTCTGTTGGTCTAGCAAACGCCTATACGCCTTCCAATTATTAGCAATAACCGACCAATCCAATTGCTGCAAGGCTTGGCTGCTATAAACAGTAGTCCTGTTATCTTGAAGAGGAACTGTTGGCAAAGCCTGTTGTTGCAAACTCGGAAAACCCTCTAAACCAAGTTGCTGCTCTCCTATTTTATCCCCCATCAAATCTTCCAAATTCATGCCTCTAAGCCGAAACAACCACCAAGGATCTTGCTCTATTTGTTGTTCTATACCCAATAACACCACCACCAAATGACGGCAAGGCACTTGGCGATTGGGGCAAGAACAAGCCATTTTCCAATACTCCAAAGGGGGCGCATCTAAAGGCGCATGAAGCCTGCGAGCTACCTGAGAAAGTGCTGGGGGAAGCTGGTGTTGAAGCAATTGGCTCAACTCATAGGGCTGCTCTTGAAAATACTGCTTCCAAGCCTCTTGCTGAACAGTAGAAAAAGTAGGCAGTAGTAGTTGTTGGTGGTAAATGCGTTCGCCATAATCTTGTACCGTGGCGGTTACGTTGCCTTGCTCGCCCAATTGCAGCAGTTGCAAAGCCCCTTGTTCCAAATACCGCCTTCCTTGCTCCCAAGCATGTACATCTACCATTGCTCGGAGTGGCCTGAGCCATTGGCCTGCATCCTTAGAATTTTTCTGCTTTTGCTCTTTCATTCATCAAAGATAAATGATTTATTCTTAGTATGGCTTGTATTTTGTAGTTTGTAATTTGTTCTAATCCCCATCTGCTACAGCAACAACTAGTTATAATAGTTGTTATAGTTTTATTTACTTGTAGGCACAAACCTACATTTTTACTAACTTTTAAGGTATGTTTAATCAATTGACTATTGGCATTTTAATGCTTTTTTTACTACTCAGTGCTGCCCCAAAACCTACTACAGATGTTTATGATTTCCAAGTATTAGATATTATTGGCAACAGAGTATCTATGTCACGTTATAAAGGAAAGGTTTTGTTGATTGTTAATGTGGCTTCTAAGTGTGGTCACACACCACAGTATGCCGATTTGCAGGCATTGTATGAGGAATATGAAGAAGATGGTCTAGTAGTTTTGGGCTTTCCTGCCAATAATTTTGGGGAGCAAGAACCGGGAAGTAATGAAGAAATTAACCGCTTCTGTACCAGTAATTTTGGGGTAACATTTCCTATGTTTTCTAAAATTTCGGTTAGAGGAAAAGATCAACATCCGCTCTATAAGTACTTAACTTCCAAAAAAGAAAATGGTCGTTTGAATGCGCCTGTTAAGTGGAATTTCCAAAAATTCTTAGTAGGCAGAAATGGTAAACTGATCAAAACATTTGCTCCACAAGATCGTGTAAAGGATGCTACTATCAAAGCAGCTATTCGCAAGCACATCAAGGAGTAAGAATTTCTAAAAACAAAAAAGCAATTGGCTCTGTAGGCAATTGCTTTTTTGTGATTGGTATATAAACAACCACAATAGTTGCGTCCATCCTCCTAGTTCTTAAGTAATCTTAAAAATGTCACAATAAGTTCTTATTCTGTGACTTAAAATGAATTACAAACAAAATCTCCTACGCAATAAAAGCTTTTTGTTATATCTTATAAGCCCACCCGACTCATATTATCATCTAAATTTTCTACTATGAAACGCATTGTATTACTACTAATAACTTTGCTCTTATTTATGAGCAATGCCCCTACTCCCAGTTCTATTTACAAAATCAAAGTCAAGGATATTATTGGCAATGAGGTTTCCTTATCGCGTTATAAGGGAAAAGTATTGTTGATTGTTAATGTGGCTTCTAAGTGTAGTAACACACCACAATATGCTGATTTGCAAGCATTGTATGAGAAATACGAAGAAGATGGCTTGGTTGTTTTGGGCTTTCCTGCCAATAATTTTCTCAATCAAGAACCCGGTAGCAACGAAGATATTAATCGTTTCTGCATGAGCAATTATGGTGTTACCTTTCCTATGTTTTCCAAAATTTCGGTCAAGGGCAAAAATCAACATCCTTTGTACAAGTATTTAACTTCTAAGGAGCTAAATGGCCGAAAAGACTTTCCTGTAAAATGGAATTTTCAAAAATTCTTAATTGATAAAAAAGGAAAAATTGCCCATGTTTTTACACCGGGCGAGCGTGTCAAAAAATCAAAGATCGAGCGTATTATCGAACAACAAATACGTAAACGTTAACAACTCTTTAGTGGCGGAGGGCTTGCGCTCCAATGAGTGCTTGAATACCCAAATTGTAACTGTGCATACCAAAACCACTAATGCTTCCCTTGCATTGAGCGGCAATAAGGGATTGCTGGCGAATAGGTTCTCGTGCAAAGATATTGGACAAATGCACTTCTACTACGGGGGCTTCTATGGCTGCAATGGCATCGGCCAAGGCCAATGAAGTATGGGTGTAGGCCCCTGCATTGATAACAATACCCGCCACATCAAATCCTATTCGGTGCAACTCATCAATCAAAGCCCCTTCGGAGTTGCTCTGAAAATAGGTTAATTTACAATCAGGAAAAGCCGTTTCTAGGCTAGGCCAATACGCCTCAAAAGACTGATTCCCATAAATATGGGGTTGTCTTCGGCCAAGTAGATTTAAATTGGGGCCATTGATTACAGCAATTGTCATAACAATTTGTCTAGTAATGAGAAAAGAGTTAGAACAGCAATGGATAGAGTTGGTGTTCTTGAATCCAGACTTTTTGCCCAAGATTGGACAAAACTTCTACTAATAACCAGTTTTTGCGGCGTTCACAAACAGCTACAGCAGTTCCTTTGGGCAAGGATTCATCTAGAGGAGTAGTCTCGGCATCAGGCATCTCAAAAACATTGGCATCATGTTGGGCAACTCGCACAGCCGACCACTGGTGTTGCAAATCCAATACAATAGTACGGCCTACATCATCGGTCAATTCGTGGTTGCAATTGGTAGCAGGAGCTTTAGGTAACTTCATAAAAACCACATCACCCAAAATTTTGAATTCTCCTCTAATGGCAGGTTTGCTATCCATAGGGTTGTAGCAATTCACCATAATGGGATTTTGACTGGTGATTGTCCCTTCAAAAAAGAACCAACAAGCTTTGTTTTTGGGCACTGTCGGATCTCTATAAATCCCTGTAAGCTGATCGCCAGATACGCCTATTTTGGCTTCATAATAATCTCCTGCTATGGCATAAACATCTACTTGATCCAATTCTGTTTTTGTCCAAGAAGTTTTAAAAGGAGGCGGATCCAATCTAGGGGTAGGATCGTCACAAGCAGATACCAGCAACAAACAACACAAAAGCCCGAAGGCAATATACCGAGTCATAAAATGATGTAATTGGAGAATGAAGTATATTGACTTCATCAAGGTACATAATTACGCATGAAAAAGCCCATTGATGGCCTCAATTTCTTTTATTTCTGGTACAAATGACTTGATGGTGTGTTCTACCCCGCCTTTCATAGTCATGGTACTCATCGAGCAAGTTTCGCAAGTACCCAACCACTTAAAACGCAAAACCATATCATCGGTTAGTTCTACTACCTGAATATCTCCACCATCTATTTCTAGGTGAGGACGCAGCGTTGTTAACGCTTGCTCTACCCTCGCTAAAATATCTTCTTTACTGGAAGCCATATATTTATTATTAAAATAAAATTAAATAATATAAAGAAACGATTTTCTACGCTCCTCCGCCTTTAAGTAGGTGCAAAAAAGTAACCGTACACTAAAAAATGAGAAATTTTTTCTCAG
>CAYULH010000030.1:0-2476 GCA_964445645.1 uncultured Aureispira sp.
GGGGTTTTTCTAGCAGCATTCAAATTAGTTTTTGCCAGAACTTAACAGCCCTGCCCAACGGGACGACATAAAACAAAGAAGGAAGCATTCCTTCCGAAGAAACAACATAAGACAACCCACAGCCCAATACCATTCGCCCCAACCACCCCAACAAAAAGTCCCAACGGGACGACATAAGATAAGGAAGGAAGCATTCCTTCCGAAGACAGGAAGGAAGCACTCCTTCCGAAGAAACAACATAAGACAACCCACAGCCCAATACCATTCGCCCCAACCACCCCAACAAAAAGTCCCAACGGGACGACATAAGATAAGGAAGGAAGCATTCCTTCCGAAACAGAAATCCTATTAAAAACCCATAGGGAACTCTTTTTATACAAAAATAATTTTATCTTGGTAAGCTTCGATTAGCAGCTAATAACACCCTTTATAAAACAAATTGTATGGTGCAGGCCCCTTTTCTAAATTTTTTGCAAGAATTGCGTTTTGAAACCGTTCATTTGTCCTACCAATGGCATCAAGTAGACCAAGACGAATGCAGCAGAGCCACAGCCTATCTGCGTCAATGCTATCAAGACGAGCAGCTCAATTATCCACATGAGGCACCGGCTTTTGATGCAGATGCAGCACTGTGGGGCGCATTGCTCCTGTATGATGCAGCCCAAGCCATCTTGAACCGCCAAGCCACCTTGGAGGAAATCAAGCCCTTGTTTGCCGCTTATAGTGGCGACAAAACTACGGCTGCCATTTTGAGTGCAGATTTATCCCTGCGATTTTTGCCCAATTTATTAGAAAAACTAAAAACCATCAACCCCGATGATGGGCTTATTGTATTGTTGGAACAACAATTAGCACAGTGGCCGTATTCGGCCATTGGGTATACCATTGCTGCGCCCCAATTGCCCACACAAAAAATACAGCACCCTTGTTTGCACCAATTGTATGCCGATCGAATTATTGCCCAAAAAGCCACCCAATTCCTGCCCATTCCTTGGGTTATACAAGCTGTAAAGGCTAGTTTGGGGGCGCATCAAGCGAAGGTTTGGCCCGATTTAGAATTCCTTAGTGCTTCTACTTAGGCAATATCCTTCCATTATTTCAATTACCATTATCTAACTTTTTTGCCGTTTTATTATCATAATTAAAATTATTATGTCAAAAACCGATGCTTTACAAGCTGTTTTACATTATATCAAAAATAAATTTGTAGGTAAAGATACCATTGTAGATTTGTTAGGAATTGCCTTGGTTGCTAGAGAGAATGCCTTCTTATTGGGGCCTCCGGGGACTGCCAAGAGTGCTTTGGTGCGAGAATTATCGTACTGTATTGAGGGCGGCAACAACTTTGAGTACTTGCTCACCCGTTTTACGGAACCCAATGAGCTGTTTGGGCCATTTGATATTCGGAAGCTACAAGAAGGCGAGCTAGTGACCAATACCACGGGCATGTTGCCCGAAGCCTCTTTGGTGTTTTTGGATGAGATTTTTAATGCCAATTCGGCCATTCTGAATAGTTTGCTCACGGCCTTGAACGAACGGGTATTTAGACGAGGGAAAGAACGCCGTGCGCTGCCTGCCCTCTTGTTTGTGGGGGCGAGCAATCAACTGCCTGAAGAGCAGAGTTTGGCCGCCTTGCTCGATCGTTTTTTGTTGCGAATACCCTGCAATTATGTAGCACCCGACCAATTGGGAGCCGTGCTACAAGCAGGCTGGAAACTAGCCGTAGAGGAGCAAAGCGAACGCCCAACAGTAACGCCCGCCACCATTCTTGAGTTGCAGCAACAAGCCCAACAAATTGATTTGTCGGCCATTCAAGGCCCTTTTGTGGACTTGGTGCATCGCTTGCGAAATGCAGGGCTGGCCCTCTCCGATCGTCGTGCGGTTAAGCTGCAAAGTCTTTTTGCGGCTAGTGCGCTTTTATCGGGTCGCCAACAGGCAGAGGTATCTGATTTTTGGGTCATTAAATACATTTGGGACACTGAAGAGCAGATTGATATACTGGCAGGGATTATTGATACCTTGTTGGAGGAACAGGACAGCCCACAGGCGCATCCGCAAGCGTATGTTAATAATTTGCCAAATGCCGAGCAGTTGCTGCAGGAGTTGCTGCAATTGAGCGAACGTTTGGCAGCAGAAAACTGTTCTTATGAAGAGAAAAACTTGATAAAGGATCAACTGAGGTATTTACAAAATCGCTCCCATTGGATTCAGGAGGAGCAAGCACAAAAGCACTTGCAGGCACAAATTGAAAAGCTATGGCAACAACTTCTGGAAACAGCGTAAATATATTGACAATCAACACCAAAGACAGTCATTTGCTAACCGAGCTTTATGTATATGATTTTTTAGAAATTGCCAACCAAGAAAACATTGTCTGGGTAAAAAACATTCCTGAAGGATTAATAAAAACAGCCATCATCCAACGCATTCCTTCGCAATGTATGTACAGCACCAACGAAGGCTTGCTTTATCCTTA
>CAYULH010000030.1:2486-31585 GCA_964445645.1 uncultured Aureispira sp.
GGTAATTATTAAAGCTTGCACTTTTCCATTACCATCTGTTATATTATCCATAATATTGATAGCTTTTTTGATATGAAAAAGGTTTATTTTTATTGGTAACTTTGGCTGATTTGGAAGCCTATCTAAAAACAGTGGCCGCTTGGCGGCTAGATTCCTTGAGCTGGACGGTTATAGGCCATTATCATGCCTTGATAAAAGGCATCCCAATGCTTCCCCTACAAGGGAAGCCCTACTGGAAACGAGGCCAACATATTCTGCCCTTGGGTTGGGATTTGGAATGGCCTGTTTTGTCTACGGCTACGGCCAAACGCTTGGATCCAAGCAAACAACACTGGATTTTTTGGCAAAAGAACAGTCAATACAACCTAATTCCCAAAGCACATTTCAAGCCTCTGAGTAGAAGTAGTTTTTATTTTACTCAAGAAAAACTATCATCCTCCAACCCTTCTTAATATGATTAGCTTACAAGAATATTTTCAGACAAATCGAAAATCGTTTTGGAGTTGGCACGATCACACAGAAGTTATTGTCCTCATTGATGGAAGTACACTGGTGTACAAAGCCTATTTGATAAAAACCTTGGAGGGGCTTGCTTTGGCAGATACCCCCCCAATTGATGCTGTCTTGTTGGCATTGGCTGCCACCAAACCCAACAACCAACAAGTGCTTTCCCAGATTAAAGAGCATATAATGCAGTTGCTTTATGGGGGGATAACTTATAATTTGGACGAGCCTGAAGGTTTTCATTTTTTGGACTTGTTACAACAATTGCCAGCCGAATACCATCAAGAAAAAGAGCGTTTGTTTCTACTGCAAACCATATTTACGGATAGTTATCAGCCAGTTGCAAAGGAAAACATGCAAAAGATATTGGCAGAGTACAAACATCTGAGCAATACTGCTTTTGAAAAATTGGTAGAAAAAGATGCGGTATTTACTCGAACCCAAAAAATATTTCACAGCTTACATGTTATCGACAAACTCGCTCGACAATTTAAAACACTAGAAGATTTACTAAAGGTTTTGGACGAGGCGCAAGCGGTAGAGGCACCTGTATTGGAAGAGTCTACGCAGGCTATAGATCCCAATTGGAGAGAACAATTGCTCAAAGATTTTCAAACCTTTTATATGGCTACGCTCCTTCCTGCCTTGCAAGCGGGATTAGCACTGCCTTCTATCCAACGTTTGCAACAGCAAGAGGCTTTTGGGGGAACGGCTGATTTGAGCAATAAAGGGGAATTGGATCGTTTGCTGATTTCGGAGTTTGCTTATGATAAAACCCTGTTTTTATCGCGACTGGTCAACAAAGAGGCACTGTATAGGCAACGAGAGGCTTCTCCTGAACGCCCAAATCTAACTAGGCACTTGCTTATTGATACTTCTATTTATAATTGGGGAAGTATTAAGCAAATTGCTTTTGGAATTGCCTTGGCACTAGAAAAAGTAGACGAGGAACACATTCACAGTCTAGTTTATACCTTGGGTAAAGAGTTGGTATTATTGCCGTGGAACAGTGTGGCAAGCGTCAAAAAAGCTTTAAATGAGGTGTCGCCCCAACTACATGCTGCCGAAAGCTTGCAAACTTTTTTCAAAACACAGCCCGTCAATCAATTCCATGAAGTCGTGCTCATTAGTTCAAAAGAGGCCATACAGCAGCGTGCTATGCAGCAAGTTATGCGTCAATACCAGCAGCGTCTGCACTATTATATACAAGTTGCTGCTCAAGGCAAAATTAGCAGCTATCAACATGCTTGGGGCAAAAAATTATTGCAAGAATTTCAACTCTCGCTCCCAGATCTTTGGCATCCAAGCAAAATTCCATCTGCTACCCCTCAAATGCCTGACTTGAACGCTAATGCACTAGAAACCCCTATCTTGGTTCCCGAACCCAAACAATATGAACAGTTGTTGTGGGCCTATACTACAGACCAAAATGCGGCCATTTTTATGTTGGCTCCTCACGGCCACTTATTGCGTTATATGCACCATTCCACTAATAAGCATCAAGCCAAGGGCTGGCAGTGGTGTTATGGAGGCTTGGTGGATTATACCTTAGCAGAAATTGGACAACTTGCCTCTGGGGATTTTGTATTGTTAGCAGGCATGCGTTCTCCAAGCAGACTAGATTTGATAAATATTAGCCGCCAAACATTGGTGAGTGTTGAATTGCCCCAACGCAAAAAATGGTACCTCAATAAATTGGTTTTTGATATTAATGATGAAGTTTTTTATGCCATTGATAATGAAGAGCAAGCGTGGATTATAGAATTAAAAGAAAATCCTGTATTGCGCCCCTTTGAGGATCGCCAATTCGTGGTAGATCTTAACCAAAAGCACCAACTTTTTATTAAAAAGGAAAACAGTAAAAAAAGATTTGCCAAGCACTATCAGATGCTGAAGAATATCAACACGATTTCTATTACAGAACAAGGTCACTTGCTGATTAATGGCCGCCATCAGTTGCAATTGGCACACAATAATGTTATCAAGATTAGTACTAGAACCAGTACAACAGTGATTAGTGCCCAACAAGATTACAAAAAAAGAAGACTACGACAGTTTACCTTTCCTGATGGCAGCACGGTCATGGCCAATTCTCTTGGATTGATGATATTGACCAGCAGCAATAAAAAATTGCCCAAAATCTATCTACCAACCACACTCAATAAATCCTTGGGTATGGCTACCGAGGAGCATTTTTGTGGCAATCTCTACTATTGTAATGATGCTATACACCAAGGGAATGCTATTTTGGCACCAGATTTCTTTTTTACCTTCTATCTTAAACCATTTATTGATACTATACTCGGAAATGTTGTAATTTAGTAGCGTTTTGCTGTTTTTTTGAGAATATTTAAGTTTATTATAAACTAATACTTCGTGGATTTTTTACTTTTTTTACACTCGCAAAGCGATCTGAATGAGTTTGTACAGTGTACAAACGAATCAGTAAGCTAAAAAAGCATCTTGTATCTATTTGATTATCAGTCTTTTATCATCTTGGTTTGTTTTCTATAATAAACTGATAATCAATTAGATACGATTTCCAACGAAGTAAGGATAATTGTAATCAAATTATTATTTATGTCCAATTGGCACACCTTACCACTGACTTTAGTTCCAACAGCCAGCAATAGTTATCCATTGCAGGGCATTCTAATACAAGGGGCAGCGCCTCTTGCTTGGCTCCAAGCCTTGTCACAATTACAATTAGAAGAAGAACAGGTTATATGTTATGCGGTTCCAGATCGCCAGCCCAATCAAATTTGGGGTTGTCTGGTAGTCACCAACACCCCTATCAAAGCAACAGACATTGCTCCACATCTTGCTTTGCAGTGGGTACACCAATCCCTGTTTATCCCCGAACACTGCCAATTATCGCCCCATTTGACGGCTGCAGGTTTGTCCGATATTTTATTTAATAAAAATCATTTGCTACATCCTAGTTTGGGCTTGGTAGAGCTGTTTGAACCATTAGATTGGTCGAGCCTGCTCCTGCCTCCGCTTCAACACAATTCAATAAGCAAAGCACCAGAAGAAGGTTCGATAATGCCTGATACAATCAAAGTATTCACGGTAGAAGCAGCTCCTATCACAGAAAGTTTGGATTCCTTGGATGCGGTAGTTCCTCAACGCAAGGATTTGCAAAACAAACCACTGTCGGCTGCTGAAGTGCTTAGATTAAAAAAATTGCGTGCTTGGAAAGAACATCATCTCCAACAAAAAGATCAGCCCAAGGCCAAGGGCTTGTGGGCTCGCTTGCAGGACAAAGTACGGGCTGTCCCCCCTTGGACAGAAGAATTGGAACAAGAATTAGAAGCATTGGAGCAACGTAACAAACATCCCATGAGTCGATTGGTAGATTTGTTCAAAGAAGATCCTGAAGAAGCATTAAAATATGCCATCCCGCTCCATAATGGACAAATAGGGCGTGGATATGGCTCTTCTACAGAAGGGGGCAATTGGGACTGGATGCCTCGTTGGGCTTCTACCAGCCTATTTCAATCTAGCAGTGGCAGTGGTGGCTATAGCTCTAGTGGCTCCTTTAGTGTACCCAATAGTGAATACTACGAATTGCAACGCCAATACCAGGTAGCAGCACAAAAACTGATTAAGGAAGGAAAATTTGACAAAGCTGCCTTCATTTATTTGCGTCTTTTGCGTTCCCCAAAATTGGCTGCTGAAACATTGATCAAAAATGGCTCTTATGAGCAAGCAGCTTCCATTTATCTCAAATACTTAAACGATAAACCCAATGCTGCTTTTTGTTATGAAAAAGCCAATCGCCTACAGCAAGCCTTGGAATTGTACAAAGAACTGGGTAACAATAAGAAAGTGGGGGATTTGTATCAGCAACTAGGCCAAGCAGCACTAGCCAAAACTTACTATGAAAAAGTATTGGAAAAATTCTTGGAAGGCAAAAAGTATCATGCTGCAGCCCTATTTTGTGCCGATGTACTAGACGATGAAGAACGCTCTTTTGAATTGGCTTTTGCAGGCTGGTTTCATGGCACCAAACCTATAGAATGTCTTCAATATTGCTTGGATGCCTTGGTGGATTCTTTGGCAGAACGTGCTTTTTTGGAGGATTTGTACAAAAATGGTTTTACTGAAAATAGGTTGACAGAGTTCTTACAAATTTTGCGTAATTATTATAATCAAGAAGAAGAAGAACAGCTTCCTTGGGTCAGAGCCTTGGCTTATCAAGCCATTACAGATAATGCCCCTCAAGCCCCCCATCTATTGCGCCAATTGCTTTATTTCAATCCCAAAGACAAACACTTGAGCAAGGATATTTTGCGTTTTCGACTGTCAGAGAAACGTTAAGTAGCTGTGTACAAATTGTTATATAGCATTCAGAATACTGCTACAATCATGGGCTTTTGTGTATCTTGGAAGCTGGTAAGTAGGTGCAAAAAAGTAACCGTACAATAAAAAAGGAGAGTTTTTGTGCTAGATCAAGGCGAAAAACAAAGCTGTAGCGGGCTACAGCGCGTATTTTCAACGCCGAGCTAGTGCAAAAGAATCATTTTTTAGTCCGAGAACTTTTTTAAGGCTACTTAAAACACTCTTAACCACAAACACCTGCTATGCTACCAAAGAATTCACCACGTCTAATCAATGCTTGGGCATCTTATGATTGGGCCAATTCTGTTTACAATTTGATTGTAACCACAGCAATTTTTCCTGTTTTTTATGAGAATGTAACCAAAGAAGCATTTGGGGGGGAGATAGTGCCGTTTTTTGGGATTACTATTTCTAGTTCCGTGCTGTTTACCTATGCCATTTCTATTTCTTTTTTAACCATTGTATTTACCGCTCCTATTCTTTCAGGAATTGCCGATTATACGGGTAGCAAACGCCGTTTTATGCAGTTTTTTACCTATTTGGGGAGTTTGGCCTGTATGGGTTTGTTCTTTTTTGAAGGGCCCAATATTGAGTATGGAATTGCCTGTTCGGTTTTGGCGAGCATAGGCTATGCTGGGGCATTGGTTTTTTACAATGGTTTCTTGCCCGAAATTGTTACGCCCGACCGTATGGATAGTGTGAGTGCCCGTGGATTTACCTTTGGTTATGTGGGCAGTGTCATTTTATTGATTGTCAATTTGGCCTTGCTGATGTTTCCTGATAGCTTTGGATTTGAGGGCGCCAAAACAGCTACCCAATTTGGTTTCCTATTGGTGGGGCTTTGGTGGATGGGTTTTGCACACATTGCTTTTTATTACCTCAAGGATAGACCTACAGGCCAAAAATTTGACCGTTCTATCTTGGGGCGTGGTATGAATGAATTGAAACAAATTGGTGGCAAAATTAGCAATCGGCCTGTGCTAAAACGTTATTTGAGTTCCTTTTTTGCCTACAGTATGGGTGTTTCTACTGTGATGTTGCTGGCACCTTTATTTGCCTCCAAAGTAGTGGGCATAGAGTCTACAGAGATGATTGTTATCGTCTTAATCTTACAAGTCTTGGCTACTGTGGGAGCCATTTTCTTTGCTTGGATTTCAAACAAAGGAGGCAGTCGTTTGGCCATTAGTCTCATTCTGAGTATTTGGGTGGGGGTTTGTATTGCAAGTTTTTTCTTGAAGGCCAAACTGGGCTTTTATGGCTTGGCGGGCTTTATTGGCATTGGTATGGGGGGCATTCAGGCCATTTCTAGAGCCACTTACTCCCGTCTGATTCCCAAAGGAACCATAGATACAGCTTCTTACTTTAGTTTTTATGAAGTAACAGAGAAATCAGCCATTGTCATTGGTACTTTTTCTTTTGGTTTAATCAACCAGATGACAGGCTCTATGCGTAATAGTATGCTGTTTATGGCCTTGTTTTTTGCAGTGGGATTCTTGATTTTGCAAGCCACTGATTTGGCAGGAGAAATGAAACGGGTAGAGGAAATGCCTGAGATGGAAGGGGAAGCTCACTAAGCTGTTTTAGCATAGCTTTTTCCAATCGTCTATTTGCTTTTGTTACACTGTACTTAACCACAAACATCACTATGCTACCAAAAAATTCACCACGTCTGATCAACGCTTGGTCGTCTTATGATTGGGCCAATTCTGTTTACAATTTGATTGTAACCACAGCAATTTTTCCTGTTTTTTATGAGAATGTAACCAAAGAAGCATTTGGGGGGGAGATAGTGCCGTTTTTTGGGATTACTATTTCTAGTTCCGTGCTGTTTACCTATGCCATTTCTATTTCTTTTTTAACCATTGTATTTACCGCTCCTATTCTTTCAGGAATTGCCGATTATACGGGTAGCAAACGCCGTTTTATGCAGTTTTTTACCTATTTGGGGAGTTTGGCCTGTATGGGTTTGTTCTTTTTTGAAGGGCCCAATATTGAGTATGGAATTGCCTGTTCGGTTTTGGCGAGCATAGGCTATGCGGGTTCATTGGTTTTTTACAATGGATTCTTGCCCGAAATTGTTACGCCCGATCGTATGGATAGTGTGAGTGCTCGTGGATTTGCGTATGGTTATATAGGCAGTGTATTGCTACTAATTGTCAATTTGGCCTTGTTGATGTTTCCAGAAACCTTTGGTTTTTCGGGCGCCAAAACAGCTACACAGTTTGGGTTTGTACTCGTAGGACTTTGGTGGGCAGGATTTGCCCATATTGCTTTTTATTACCTCAAGGATAAGCCTACAGGCAAAAAAATTGATCGTTCTGTCCTAAGACTTGGCATAAAAGAACTCCAACAAATTGGGCAAAAAGTCAACAATCGTCCTGTCCTCAAGCGTTATTTGATGGCGTTTTTTGCCTATAGCATGGGCGTTTCTACGGTAATGTTGCTCGCTCCTTTATTTGCTTCCAAAGTAGTAGGTGTTGGCTCTACAGAGATGATTATGGTTGTTCTCATCTTGCAACTATTGGCTACAGTGGGTGCTGTTTTCTTTGCTTGGGTTTCTAATAAGTTGGGTACTCGCCTAACTATTGCTTCTATTTTGCTGGTTTGGATATTCGTTTGTATTGCCTCTTTCTTTTTAGAAAACAAGATTGCTTTTTATGGTTTGGCTGGGATTATTGGTATTGGAATGGGAAGTATTTATTCAATTTCTAGAGCAGCTTACTCACGGCTTATTCCCAAAGGAGTAGTAGATACGGCCTCTTATTTTAGTTTTTATGAGGTAACAGAAAAATTAGCCATTGTTATTGGGACTTTTACCTTTGGTCTTATCAATCAAATGACGGGTTCTATGCGTAACAGCATGTTATTTATGGCTTTGTTTTTTGCAGTGGGCATTTTGATTCTTCAAACTTCGGATTTGGACAATGAAATGAAGCGGATAGAGGAAATGCCAGAGGTGGAGGGGGAAGCACACTAGTTTTTAAACATCCCCATCCAAATAAAGCCCTACTTCTATGCCCAACTCCTGTGCATACTGCTCTATCAATTGGCGTTTGTAATCACGCAAGCCCTCTGTGTTGCCTTCTGCCAAATCATCCATAAGGCGATTGCCCAAGATATAGGTCACGACTTGGTCGCCATGATTTTCGGCAATCTTGGCCTGTATGGGCTTAAACACCTTCTTTTTGATTTCGTCGCGCTCTTTGCGTTTTTGGCGGCGTGCCCTGTGCTCGGCTGGGTCTAGGCGTTTGAAGGCATCGGCTGTTTTGGATAGTTGGGCTTGTTCTGCGGCTTGGGCAAAACGCTGAAACTGCTTCCACAAACGATCTTTGAAAGCCTCGTTCTTAAAGGCTTTGTAAATGCCCCTGATCTTGGCAAAACGATGAATTTGATTGGGGCGTTGAGACAATTCGCGCAAGTATTCTTTGTCAATCATCTGATAACTTGGGCGATTGTGTTGTTTGGCTAGTTCTTCTCTAAAGGCCATCAGATGCTCAAAGATGTAATACTCATGTTCTGATAAGCCATATTTATCTTTCTCTTTCAAATAGACATTATTATCAATATCGGCATAAGAAAGGGTATCTATATACCTATTTTCCTCCTCAATCCACGCTCCTACTTCCTTGGCAGCTACCTCAGGTTCCAATTGTTCTTTTAGTTCAAACAAATACAACACATCTCGTGCGGCATAATCCAGTTGCTTGGCCGATAATGGCCTAGAAAACCAATTGCTTTTCTGAGCAGCCTTGCTAATTTCTATATCCAAAAACTGCCCTAGTACATTGGCTAAAGATGCAGGAGGATAATTGAGCAAGCGCAGTGTAATGGCCAAATCATAGGTGTTTTGAGGAAAACAGCCCAAGGAATGTAACAACCTCAAATCTTCTCCAAAGGAATACACCACATTCTCAATAGTGGGATCTTCCAATACCTCGTACAAACCTTTCAAATCAATATTTTCGACCAAGGGATCAATCAAAAAACACCGACCACCTGCAAATACCTGAACCAAACAAAGATTGAAGCCATAACGATAACGATTTTTGTCAAACTCCAAATCAATAGCTAGGACATTTTGTTGTGCTAAAAATTGAATACAGTTATCTAGTTCATTCTGTGTATCAATATAATCCCAAGTTATCATAATGGCTGGCTTTGTATTGGTGTTGTTGGTAAGTTCTAGGAATGTACACAAAGTACTATTTATCTTTGTTATTTTAGTGATGTTAGTGGAACAGCATGATAACTTTATTTTTTAATTAAATAGAATAACTAGTTAAAATATTGTAATAATTTATCTTAAATCATATTTTATGACAATTTGCTGTTTTTTGTGTATCAAAAGAAAATTTCACGGCAAGACAAACCAACATTCTTATTCTATCAACAAAAGCTCTGATAAAGTTGAATTGAACCCTTCCTATTCTTAGGATTTTCCTTATCTTCCTCAATACATAAGTACAAGACAAAAACAATACGCTGTTATAACTATACTTTCCAACACTCAATTAACATGAAAACACTGTTTACAATTATCATTGGACTACTTCTAACTGTTCTCACACAAGCACAAAGCACCCAAACCATCCGTGGAAAAGTAGTAGACCAAGTCACTCAAATGCCCTTAATTGGTGTGGTGGTTTTGGTAGAAACGCTCAATATAAACACCACAACAGATGTGGATGGGAATTTTGTTTTAGAAAACGTTCCTGTAGGCCGTCAAACCATTACTACTCAATACTTGGGCTACGAGCCCTATCGTTCAGAGGGGCTGCTCATTAGTGCAGGCAAAATGAGTTACCTAGAAATTGGCTTGCTAGAGCAAGTGCAAACGACCGAAACAGTGGTGGTATCTGCTTCGGGTGATGGCAATGGGGTTGGCAATAGAGCACTCAATGAACTTTCGGTGATTAGTGCCCGTTCCTTTTCGGTAGAAGAAACCAAACGCTATGCCGCTAGTATTGATGATCCGGGCCGAATGGCGGCAGCACTACCAGGTATTCAGATAGATGCAGACAACGAAAATGATGTGGTTGTTCGTAGTAATTCTTCGTTTGGGGTGCTTTGGCGATTGGAGGGCTTGGAAATTCCCAACCCCAATCACTTTGCACGACCAGCGACTACAGCGGGAGGTATTACGGCATTTTCGGCGGCAGTATTGGGCAATACCGATTTGTCTACGGGTGGTTTTGCGGCCGAGTATGGCAATGCCTTGTCGGGGGTATTTGATATGCGGAATAGACCCGGTAATATGGTAGAACGGGAACACTCCATCAAAATTGGTGTCGTAGGATTGGGGGCATCCACAGAAGGGCCTATCAAGAAAGGAAGCAGTTCTTACTTGGTCAATTACCGCTACTCTACGGTAAGCTTGCTCAATGCTATGGGCTTGTATGTGACTGGCGAAAACGTCACCAACAGCTTTCAAGATTTGTCTTTTAATCTGACGTTTAATTCTAAGGATAATAAAAACAAGGTAAAGGTATTTGGTGTAGGTGGATTGAGCAATGAGGAGTTTTTGATAAAAGACGATACCAGCACCTGGAACACGGTCTATGATTATGTTGGGGAAAAAAGTGGTTCAAATATGGGAATTTTAGGGGTGTCTTTTAGACGCTTGCTCAATGAAAAATCCTATCTCAACATTGTAGCAGGTACGGTTTATAACAATATTTTCTTGGAGCAGAGGATTCCGAATCTAGTGACCAATGATATTAATGACCAGACCTTAACCATAGATTATGATTATCATACCTTCCGCAGCCAATTGCACGCTACTTATAGTAATAAAATCAGCAAACGTTTTAGGCTCAAAACAGGTCTATCGCTTAGTGCAAACACCTACAATTTGGATTACTTTGAGGGTTCGCAATTTTTGGATAAAGTGAGTGGCACAACCTTTATTGCACAAGCTTATGTACAAGGCAGTTATCGCCCTACCGCCAATCTGACCATTAATGCAGGCGCACATGCCCTATTTTTTACGCTTAACAATACCTACAGTATAGAGCCACGCTTCGGCTTGCAGTACAAACCCACCAAAACCACAACGATTAGTGCGGCTTATACTTGGCATGGCAAGGTGTTGCCTATTGGCACCTATTTGTTGCAATTGTCGGATGGTAATGGGGGCAGTTACCAGCCCAATCGAAATTTGGAAATTGCAAAAATGCAACATGCTATTTTGGGTATTCAACAGGCTATTGGGCTAGGGTTTAATATTGGCTTGGAGGGCTACTATCAATATGGTTTTGACCAACCTGTAGGCACGGAACTCAACAGTGGTTTTTGGTTGCTCAATGAGCGAGAAAATTATGGTACACGAGCACTGGTTTCAGAAGGGCAAGCACAGAATTATGGTCTAGATCTTACTATTGAGAAAGCCTTTAGTCGTAGCTTTTTTATTTTATTAACAGGCTCTGTATTTTCGTCTCAATTCAAATCGTTGGGCGATACAGAATGGCTACGTACCCGAACAGACAAAGGCTGGGGAACTAGCCTGATGGGCGGCTATGAGCTTGCCTTTAAAAAAGGTGGTGCTTTACAAATTGGTGCCAAAACATTTGTATCGGGTGGTTTGCGCTATACACCAGCCGATATAGCAGCCTCTAGGGCGGCAGGCATGTATGTTCCCGATCAGGAACGTATCTTTGGAGCGGCTGCCAGTACTTACTTTCGCCTAGATACTAGGATAGCTTATCGCAAAAATCACAAAAAACTCTCCTATACCATCGCTATAGATGTGCAGAATATTACCAATACCCAAAATGTGCGCTTCTTTATTTACGACCGTAAAAATACTGCTGTTGTTCCCCGTTATCAAGCAGGTTTGTTGCCTGTACTAAGTTTCCAACTTGATCTATAAGTTGGAGTTTCTCTTGAGCCACTAGGAATAATATTAGTCACAATATTTATTTTTTTTAATTAATTTCTAATATTATTCCTAGTGCATTTTTCTTAAGTACAAAGCTCTAAACGCAACAAAAAACATCCCCAAAAAGTAACATATACCCTGTTGTTTTTTTTATTTAAAGACAGGTATACAACAAAAAATACAGCTACTTTATCGCTCTAAATACTATTTAGACTAATAAAGTTTAGCAGATTGTTTTCCATTCTTGATAATTTATTTACCTTTAATAATACAATATAACTGCTATATTGCCTGTTATATAACATCATTTATACACTTATTTTATTAAAACTTACCTCTTTAAAGACAAATTTGTTGTTTATTGAAAAAAAAATCACTTATTACAACTTATTTTTGTCTATTTTAAATCAATTATTTAACCCTACTTCGTAAAAACAATCCCCCAATCACACGAATTCTACCCATATCTACCTTTGTTCGTGTGTATAACTTGTAAACCTAACAAGTGTTTTGCAAGCAAATCAAGCGACAGCAATTGAGCCTCCCAAGCTTACAAACGAAGTATTATTTCAATAATATGAAAACATTATTTACTATTTTAGGATTGTTCTTGACCATTTTTATCCAAGCACAGAACACACAAACCATTCGCGGCAAAGTAGTGGATCAGGCCAGTCAAATTCCTTTGATTGGTGCAGTAGTTATAGTAGAAGCCACAGGTTTTAATACTACTACTGATATTGATGGAAATTTTATTTTGGAAAATATACCAGTGGGTCGGCAAACGGTTATTGCACAGTATTTGGGATATGAGTCTTATCGTTCTACGGGTTTGTTGATTAGTGCAGGCAAGATGAGCTATTTGGAAATTGGATTGCAAGAGCAGGTGCAAACGACTAGAACAGTAGTAGTGACGGCCAAAGAAAGTAATGATATAGGCAACAAGCCACTCAATGATCTTTCTATTATCAGTGCCCGTTCTTTCTCGGTAGAAGAAACCAAACGCTATGCCGCCAGTATTGATGATCCCGGACGCATGGCGGGCGCATTGCCTGGTATTCGGACAGATTCGGACGACGAAAATGATATTATTGTTCGGGGCAATTCCTCGTTTGGAGTGCTTTGGCGATTGGAGGGCTTAGAAATACCTAGCCCCAATCACTTTGGGCGTTCGGCGGCTACGGGGGGTGGTATTACAGCATTTTCGGCGGCGGTATTGGGCAATACCGACTTGCTAACAGGTGGTTTTGCGGCCGAGTATGGCAATGCTTTATCGGGGGTGTTTGATATGCGTAATAGACTCGGCAATATGGTGGAGCGGGAATATTCTATCAAAATAGGTTTTGTAGGATTGGGGGCATCGGCCGAGGGTCCCATCAAGAAAGGACGCAGTTCTTATTTGGTCAATTATCGTTATTCAACGCTTGGATTGCTCAATGCTTTTGGCATCTATGCGATAGGCGATAATGTAGCCAATGATTTTCAAGATTTGTCCTTCAATCTCACCTTCAATTCTAAAGACAATAAAAATGAAGTAAAAGTATTTGGTGTGGGTGGATTGAGTAATGAACTCTTTTTGATAAAGGAAGATACAGCCGAATGGTTTACTATATACGACTATATTGGCGAACGAAGTGGCTCTAACTTGGGCATCTTAGGGGTTACATTTAGACGCTTGCTCAACCAAAAATCATATCTAAAAATAGTGGCGGGTACGGTTTACAACAATCTTTTTTTGGAGCAACACCGCCCCAATCTTATTACGTATGACATCAATGACCAGACCTTGACCAAGGAGTTTGATTATCATACCTTACGCAGCCAATTGCACGCTACGTATAGCAATAAATTTAGCAAGTATTTTAGGCTCAAAACAGGGCTTTCCTTTACAGCCAATACCTATGATTTGGATTACTTTGAGGGGGCACAATTCTTGGATGAGGTGCGTGGCACTACCTTTATAGGCCAAGCCTATGTACAAGGGAGCTATAGGCCCACCTCCAATCTCACCATCAATGCAGGGATGCACGCCTTGTTTCTTACCCTCAATAATACTTACAGCCTAGAGCCTCGCCTAGCGGTACAATACAAACCCACCAAAACCACCGCCATCAATGCCGCCTATACTTGGCATGGCAAGGTATTGCCTATTGGTACTTATTTGTTGCAATTTCCAGATGGCAATGGAGGGCTACGTCAACCCAATAGAAACTTGGAGATAGCCAAGATGCAGCACGCCATTTTGGGCGTTCAACAATTGCTGGGCAAGGGTTTTAACATCAATGTAGAGGGTTATTATCAGTATGGCAATGACCAACCCACTAGCCCGATTCCCAACAGTGGTTTCTGGTTGTTCAACCAACGCTCCAACTATGGTACGCAGGAGATGAGTTCGGATGGTCAAGTGCGTAATTATGGCGTAGATGCTACTTTTGAGAAGTCCTTTAGCCGCAGATTTTTTGTTTTGCTCACTGGTTCTCTGTTTTGGTCAGAATTCAAATCTAAGGATGATATTGAGTGGCGGCGTACCCGTGTAGATAAACGCTGGGGAACCAATTTGATGGGCGGTTATGAGTTTGAATTTAAGAAAGGGGGCGTGTTGCAAATTGGGCTCAAGAACTTTATATCGGGCGGTTTGCGCTACAGCCTACCCGATGTGCCGGCCTCTTTTGCGGCCAATGAGTTTATTGAAGATCCAGCATTACTTTATGCTGCAGCCGGCAATACTTTCTTTCGTCTGGACACTCGAATTGCGTATCGCAAGGATCACAAAAACCTATCGTATACCATTTCTATAGATGTACAGAACGTGACCAATGCCAGCAATAGGCGTTTCTTGCTCTATGACCACAAAAACCAAGGCTTTGTTCCAAGGTATCAATCAGGGCTAGTGCCTGTACTTAGCTTTCAGCTTGACCTTTAAGTAGTCTTAATTGGGGGCTGCAATCGGGCCACCTGTTCACACAACCAGCTTCTATTGGCGAGTGGATAGGTGGTCTCTACCGCTTCCTTGAGTTTTTTGTACTCCCGTTGTACTTTCTTATCTGGCCAATAATCGTGACTTTCCAAGAATTTGTAACTGCGACTCAGCAATTGGATAAAATTTTCATAAATGGATTTATGGGCAGTGGTCAGACGCTTATTTCTACGAATATAATTCCTAAAAGCATCACAAAGCGAATGCAAAGCCTCGCCCTCTTCTGTTTCGTAATATACCTTGAGCTGAATTACTTTGGCTCCAATGTGATACGTGTAATTGGTAAAATTGACATCATGTAGGGCTTCTAATGCCTTATGGTGTTCTTTTTTGGCATAATACAAATAGGCCATGAGCAAGGAATAAGCACTGTGCTGGTATTTGGGCAATAAACTATGTTGGTAGGTTTCAATAAACTGCTCGGCCCAGTCATAATCGCCCAAATTGATGGCTGTAGTGCCAATATTCTTATAATCTCCATCCGACAAATAGCCATCTACAAAATTGATTTTGTGCGCTACCAAATACTTAGAAATACTGAGCATTTCGTGCAAATACTTCTCCGCTCCTACATGGTTGTAACGTTTGATACAATGGTTCTCCAAATAATCATAAATGTTTTTTAACTCCTCCTTGGAGAAGGTAGCACGATGCTCCAAAAGGGATTCTTTGACTTGCCTAAATTGCTCATCGCCCTCTTGGCCCAACAACAACATCCGCAACAAGCCCACATAAACAATCAGCGTGGGTTCTTCTGAATAAACATTATCAGGCTGATCCAAATACTCCAACAATTCATCGACCAAGTGATACTTATAATTACTACCAATAACAATGTTTCGACTCACCATATCGCAAGCTATTTTTAGCTTTTTGGTAATAAAAAACAAGTCTAAATAATCATTCTTAAGCTGCAAATTTTCATTATAAGTACGCCCTCCTTGCGTTACAAATTGGCGGTCCAACTCACGATGATAAGCCACTTTTTCCCAGTACAAATCCTCAATATCCTTATAGTCACTTTCAGGATTGTGCTCAATCTTACGCAAAATGGCACGGTAATCCTTATTCTGCTTGCGCTTTCTCAATTCGGCCAATACCTTAATCAAGTGCTGGTTGTTCTTATCTTCATTATTAATTAATACCAAAAAATCATGCAACAAGCTCAATAAACGAGAAACCGTAGTATTGAGTATATTACGGTTGTATTGACGTTGTGGATAAAGATGCTTGTAAATGCGTTCCTTGTTCAAATAATGTTGCTTGCGCTCGTTCAAGACATACTTAGAGAGATACAACACCAACTTTTTGGCCTCCTGATGTTTGTTAAAAAACGGCGAATGCACATAATCACAAAAACGGGAGATTTCTCTGGAGTTGAGGTGTTTGAGCAAGGTAACCAATTTGCTTTGCTGCATGAATGAGTTGTGTTTTTTGTATCAATTAGTGGTATTTATTTTATGGGACAGTAGATAAAAGGTCACCATGGTAAACCACAAAATAATCTTTTTGGAGAAATGTTATTTATTAAAAAAGTTTTTCTTTACCCTTAAAAAACAAAAACATTAAAAAACAGCACTTTATAAATTAAACATTAAAAATTATTTGCAATAAATGCCTTTTTTTGTTTTTGAATTCCCCCTTTATTCTCCACATATTTGTATCGTTCCCAATTATATGAAGCAGCTAGACAACATGCTGTATTATGTTCATTCGATAATACAGTTACAATGCGGCAACACTTCTTACAAATGCCTCTTTTCCCCAGTAGGCAATGGGAGTCTTAAAGGAGTGAAAACAGTTCATTCACTTAGCTTATTCACACTAAGTAGGTGGACAAAATTAATTATAAGTTAAAAAATGGAAGATTTTATCCGTTTTTTGTTGTAAAGAATTTTGAACGACTACTTACCTACAAATCTACAGAAACGTATTTTATGATGACCAAGACAAACATTTATACACTAATACCCTTACTGATAGGCTGTCTTTTGTTGGGCTTTGCTCCTGCTACCGTATTTGGGCAAAATACATTAGACAGCAGAATAGATTCCAACTGTATATTGCATGTTCGTTTATTGGATAGTACAGGGGCAGTTGTCAACAACCAAGCTCCTTACCTCTTGCAAGTCAATCAATTACAGTTCAATAGCAATGCCGTAGCGATTTGGCAAGTAGATTTGAGCAATGCGCCTAGCAATACGCATACGATTACCATTACTGATCGCAATCTATTTCAGTATTCAGGCAATATTTCTTCTACTTGTAATAGTTCGAGCAGCTCAGTGCTGCCACTCAATACCCCGAGTATTGTGCCTAGCTCTAGCTGCACCGCTTGTTCGGGTAGTGCGCTTGTTAGTGCTGCCAATAGTGGCTTGTATACCTTTAGATGGAGCGATGGTTTTACGGACACCGACACCCTGCGAAGTAGCAGAGCAAATTTATGTGCAGGCACCTATACCGTAGTGGTATCCGATAGCTTGGGCAATCACAATTCGGTAGAATTTGACATTCTTTGTGGTGCATCCAATGTCATTACTTGCGTCCCCACTATTACCCGTTATTTGGATGCCAATGGGCAGGCATCTATTCGTATAGACAGTGTTCGTACAGGGGGTAACTTAACAGCTAACAGAAGCTACTTTATAGACCCACAAGGCCATTTTTCTACTCATTATAATCTGGATTGCTCCGATATAGGATACCAATATCTCACCTTATTTGCCCAAGATACCACTACAGCCCTATCCGACACCTGCCAAGTACTGGTTCGGGTTATAGATACCTTGCGCTATTGTGGTGCTTATTCTAATACGATACAGATTGTTGATAGTAGTGGTAATGCAACCAGTTGTAATACTTGCAATGGTTTTTATGAATTCACCTACTTAATTAATCCCGTTACAGGCGATACCACCTTCCGCAATGCCCTAAACTTTTACTGGTCAGACACCGCTTCCAACAGTGGCCTTAGATTTAATTTGTGTCCCAATGTGCCATACGAAGTAACCGTAGTGGATGTTCATAACAACAGCTACCAATACACCGTCAATGTAGGCTGTCCCAATAATACTTGTATTGATACCACCACCATTCCGCCTCAATCATATTGCCCTAGTGCTATTATTCCTGTTTGTGGATGCAATGGCATCACCTACCGCAATGCCTGTGTAGCAGAATACGAAGCGGGGGTGCAAAGCTGGACGCTTGGCGGCTGCAATACCGCTCTACAACTCCGTGTTACCACAAGACCCGATGCCAGTGCTTGTGACAGTGCGGCCATACTAGGTTCGGGTGCTATTACTGTACAAGCCACAGGCGGCACAGGAAACATCACTTACAACTGGAACACCGGCCAAGTAGGTCGGGTGCTGGATAGTCTATTTGCTGGAATATACATCGTAACCGTTACCGACAATGGCACGGGCAATCAGCTCACTCGATTGATTACCGTTGGAACACAGGGCTGTGTGTGGCCCGGTGATGCGGACGATAATGGCGTAGCCAATAATTTTGATTTGTTACCTATTGGTTTGGCTTATGGCAATACCGGCCCAGCCCGTGCCTTTGTCTCCACAGCTTGGCAAGGCTACACCGCCCCCACCTGGCAGCCCTTTAATATCCCTTTGTTGGCCAATGGAAGGCATATTGATTGTAATGGCGATGGGGCTATAGATAGCGTAGATGTGCAAGCCATCCAACAAAATTACGGTCGTTCCTATGCCCGCAATGGCGGCAATTCCTTGTTGGGAACCATCCCTTTTTATGTAGAAAGCGGCCAAGGAGCAGCAGGCGATAGTGTGCGTACCAATATTATTTTGGGCGATAGTGTCAACCCTGCCACCAATGTTTATGGCGTGGCCTTTACCATCCACTACAATCCAGATCACCTAGAAAATGACCCCGTACAGATTGATTTTAGCAATTCATGGTTGGGCAATAGCCTCATCCATGTACAAAAAGACATCCGAAGAGCAGGACAAATGGAAGTGGCTGTAAGCAGAACCAATCAATTGCCCATTACAGGCTCGGGGCCAATTGGCGCAGTTTCCTTTACCATCAAAGATGATTTGGTCATGGGCAAACTGGCTGGCGATAGTGTCGTTTCGCCCTTGGGCATTGCCAATGTACGCCTAATTGATGCACAAAACCAAGTGATTGGCACCAATCCCAGAACGGGCAATCTTATCTTGAATGAACAAATTGCCATCCATAAGCTCCCCCAAGCTGCCGGCATCAGCATTTACCCCAATCCTGTGCGAGACATGCTCTACCTAAAAAGCAAGACCGCCCACTTGGAACAGGTGCAGCTCTTCACCGCCACCGGCCAATTGGTACATCAACAAACACTTCATCACTTACAACAACATTCTATTAGCACCGAAAGGCTACCCGAAGGCTTGTATCTGCTTCAATTGCAGACTTCTGAGGGCGTTTTTAGTCAGAAGGTTCAGGTGGTACACTAAACAATAGTTAATAAACTTCATAGCACCTTATTTGTACTTTATTTGGCGGCACCGCTTTTGTGGTGCTGCTTTTTTTTTGGGAGGGGGTGAATACATAGTATAACTTTAAGTAAGTTGGTTGTTCAAACCTTTTGCAAATACATAGATGTTTATTTGTATATTGTGTTTGTAGAATAGTTTGAGTACTGTATAGGATTTTTAGCAAAGGGTATCTTTCCCCTATCAAACACCTATTATCATTTTGGGCGGCTAAAAAATCAACTTGGAGAAGAATTAGATGACCAAATCACGCATATTATTGTAGAAATCAATAAATTTGATAAAGAAGGAGCAGACATCAACACAGACTTAGAAAAACTTATATATATTATGCAGAATTTAGAACACATAAAAGGAGCAGACCAATTGCCTAAGTTCTTGACAGAGGATTGGATAGAACAAGCCATGGAGAAATTGGACAAGAGCAAAATGACAGCAGAACAGCGCATGCAATATGAGATGATGATGGCAAAGAATGCAAGCATTATAGAAATGCTTAAAGAAGAGGAACGCCAAAGAATAGCAACAGAAACAGCTAAACAAACAGCTAGGCTAATGAAAAAGGCAGGAGAACCTATTGAAAAGATCATCCAATATACCGACTTGACAATTGAAGAAATAGAAAACCTCTAGCAAGAAACTTAGGATAAAACAACCTTGCCTTTGGCCTGCCCTCGAATGCCGAGGCTCACGCAAGTAAACGATTTTTTCTTGTACCTACTTAAATGGATTAATAAATAGCTTGTTATGATTTTTTTTAATAAATTTACATACCTACTTTTCTAATTTTTAAACCACTTCAATTAATTCATTTTATGAAAAAGCTATTTTTCCTTTTAATTTTATTTGCGTTAATTTCATCGTGTAGTGACGATATTCATGACCTAGAACAAAACAATGTAGAAAAATTTTCTATTGAAGACGTTTTTATTGAAGTTGATAATTCCGCATTTATTAGCCATTCATTTAAAACAAACGCTAAAAGTTACATACCACCGTTTATACCCTCCCAAACCTTTAATGTGGTTTTTAACGGCTGTTATACTTATACACTTCCAGTTGATTTATATCAATATAATAATGAAGTATTAATTGACCCCGGAATAATTCCTACTTCTGGAACTTTAAAAGTGTTTGTTAAAACAAGTATTTATTCCCCTTATACCTATACGTTTAACATAACGGCTAGTACCCCACATGCTTTTGTAGGACAGAATATACTCAATGGAAGCACACAGTTTGTATGGTGGATGCAGTCTACATCTGGAAATTCTTATAACTGTTGGCCTAATCCTACTGCGCCGCTTACTTACAATTTATAACATAGATTTATACCTAAAGCTAATAGCGTCCTAAATAAAATTTTTGAACTCGTTTAGGACGCTATCGGCTGTTTTAGAATAGTTGATTTTGGGTTGTAAATTGTGTTTTTTGTAGCAAACATCAATAAAAGTCTATAAAATCAAGGAAAATATTTCCTTTTACACCAACAACTAAATCAAATAAACATGCACCAAGGAGTAGGTTTAATTATCGGCAATCAAAGCAAGGAATTATTCTTTGTCCAAAAAAAAGACCACAACTATCCTATCAGTAAATGGATTGATGGTTTTTCATTCTGGGGAGGTGCTGTAGAGGAAAGTGATGCTTCTACATATGAGGCGTTGGTTAGAGAATTGCAAGAGGAGTTGACCACAGAGCTGGACTACCCAAACATTCAATTTGTTCGGGAGTTTTTGGTAAAAAGTGATCGTGATTATACCTTTTATTTATTTGAGCTACTCGTGGATGATGAGGTATTACAAAACTTAAACAAGCAAACCGTAAAAGAAGGCCATGCTGATTTGGTTACTAGAGCAGACTTATTGACCCAAAACTGGATTTGGGGGCTCGAACAAGTAATTGTTGCTTATCTTGAAGGCAACTAGCGCTACTTAAAAAACACCACAAAATTTACTTCACACCCCCCATCTTGAATGAAGAATCAAGCCCAAAGTGATAATCCGCTCAAGACCCAAGATGCCCCACCTAATGCTATTACTCCTCCTATCCTACCTCATCAGCTTAGGCACTCCCCACCAAAACGCTCCAAAAGATACCCTACCTAGAATTATCACCAGCATCCATAAACTAGCAGAGCCACAAAATTTATGGCTTTGCTAGTTATTTTGTGACTCTACTGGTTATTTTATTCTAAAATCCAAACATTCCATTATCATTGGCTAAACCCTCAGTTGGAATAGGCTGGATAACATCCCAATGCTCCACAGCCTTGCCATTTTCAAAACGAAACAAGTCGTAAAACACATTATTCACTCCATTCCATTCCCCCTCACTTACTGTGAGCACAAAATTACCCTCTCCCAATACTTTGTGAATCTTGGTGTAATTAAACATATTATTTTGAGAAGTGAGATACTGTACTGCTTCTACTATACCAGTCAAACCATCTTTTATGGCAGGGTTATGTTGGTCATACTGCTCCGAACTGATGTAATCTGTTATCTTATTGGGGTTTTTACCCATCAGAATATCTTCTATCAGTGATTTAGCTAGTGCCTTATTGGCTTCTGTTTTATCCAAGTCTGCTACAGCAGTAGGGCCATCTGTCTGGGTTCTACCACTAGCAGTTTCAGTGACCAAAGCAGTCATAGCATCCCAATGTTCGGCTACTTTGCCTTGCTCATCCAAACGAATAATGTCAAAGGAAACCATCTCCTCAGCTCCAAAAGGGGCAGCATTTCTCCAGATATTGTGCATAAATACATAGTTGCCATCTTGAAACATTCGGATATTCTCGGCAGTAGTTCCATTTTCTTGCAGCACAGGCAGCATTTGGATAAAAGGTGCTAAACCTGTTGGAATAAATGGATTGTGCTGGATATAGTCCTCATTAGCTAGGGCACGCATAGTGGCCGTGTCTCCTTTTAAAACAGATCCCAAAAAAGATCCTACAATTTCTTTCTCTGTCATTTTTTCATTATTTACAGAATTGTGCTCAGTTGTTGTTTCTGGTTGATTGTTACCACAGGAAATGAGCATACCTGATAGCAACAACACGCTTAATACTTTTTTCATCAATTTTGTGGTTTGACGACTTATTATTACTTTTGTTTCGCAAGCAAAAATAGTTTTTTTCTTTCATATTGCAAGTTATTTTTAAAATAAATTTCATTTTGCAAGTAATATTCAAGTTCAAATACAATATGCAACAAGACTTCAGATGCAACTGCCCCTTTACCTCAGCCCTTGATATTCTGGGAGATAGGTGGATGCTGGTTATCATAAAAATGATGCTAGTAGAAGGTTTTGAAACCTTCAAAGATTTTACAGAAAGTGAGGAGGCCATTGCCACTAATATCCTTTCTGCTAAACTTAAACTGCTGGAAAAATCAGGGATTATTATCAAAACCAAACGCCCCAATAATAAAAAGACCAACCTCTATCTTTTGACAGATAAGGGCTTGGCTCTAACTCCTGTACTAGTAGAATTGGCAGCTTGGAGTGATGGTTATTTGAGGGACATACATCCAACCATTGTGGAGGGGCCTGGCATGGAAGCTATTAGGCGGGATAAGGTGGCTTTTGCCAATATACTGGAACAGCAATACAGAGAAAAATTAGCTAATATTGCTTATATAAAATAGATATTTTTATGAAAAAATTATTGCACTTATCCCTTTTTCTCCTGTTCTCCTCCTGCAGTCTAGCTCAAAAAAACACCCAAGCTCCTCAACAACAAGACATTGTAATTGTAGGGGCAGGCATGGCCGGGCTGAGTGCTGCCCATTATCTCCAAGAACAGGGCTTTAGGCCCATTGTGTTAGAAGCGCAAGCCCAAGTAGGTGGCCGCCTCAAAACCAACAGAAGCCTTGGTTTTCCGTTTGATGAGGGGGCCAGTTGGATTCATGGCCCAGTGGGCAACCCCATTACCAAATTGGCCAAACAATCCAATACGCAAACCATGCTCACCAACGATGAACATGTTAAGGTGTATGCTGCTGATGGTTCTGTCTATACCAATGCACAACTGGAAGAGGCGGAAGAGGAATACAATGAAATTTTGGAGGAATTAAAAGGAGCAAGGGATCAAAGCTTTGCCACGGTTTTTTACCAGAAATATCCACAGTACAAGGAAGATCCTTTGTGGACGTATATGTTGTCGGCTTATTTAGAATTTGATATAGGAGGTGATATTTACCAATTGTCCTCCAAGGGTTTTTATGATGATGAGGCATTTAGAGGCAAGGATGTTATGGTGACCAATGGCTATGATAACCTCGCCAATTATCTGGCAGAAGGGCTGGATATTCGTCTCAATACTCTAGTTACAGGCATTGATTATACGAATAATAAAATTACTATTACTACGAATAAGGAAACCTACACGGCCCACCAAGTCTTAGTGACCGTTCCACTAGGAGTCTTAAAAAAAGGGGCTATCCAATTCTCCCCTGCACTGCCCACGCCCACCCAAGAGGCCATACAGCACTTGGAAATGGGTACTGTGAATAAATTCCTCTTGGTTTGGGACGAGGCTTTTTGGGAGGAGGAACTCCAATACATTGGCTACACCCCTGCCGAAAAGGGCAAATTCAACTATTTCTTGAATCTAAAAAAACTGAACAAGGCTCATGCTCTTATGACCTTTGCTTTTGGGGATTACTCCAAACAAACCGAGCAAATGACCGACCAAGCCATCTTAGAAGAAATTATGGCGCATTTGAAGCAAATCTATGGCAAGGACATTCCCCAGCCTACCCAATTCCTGAGAACTCAATGGAATGAAAACCCCTACAGTTATGGGGCGTATTCCTTTGTGAGCAAGGGGGGCAGCAGTGCTTTGTTTGAGGTGTTTGAAGAGGCGGTTGAGCATAAAATTTTCTTTGCTGGGGAACATACTAGTCGGGCTTATCGGGGGACGGTACATGGAGCTTATTTGAGTGGGATTCGGGCCGCTCGGAAGATGGTTGGAGGGCGGTAGGTGATTTTTGTAGGATTGGCTTACTACAAGCCTCAACCAAAAAGCTTATCTTTATACAAAAGTCTAAAATGTAGTACATGAGTATTCAAGCCATTAAATCTGATATTATTGAAATTCTTAACAAAATTGAGGATGAAAAACTTATTGAAGTATACAAAGATATTATACTTTTGAGTCTTCTTAAAATTGGAGATACTACAGTTATTGGTTATTCGGCCAGCGGCGAAGCACTAAATGCTGATTTATTAAAGAAGGAGGTCATTGAAGCCCAACCTCGTGTAAAGTCAGGTCAAAAACTCCCATTAACAACTAATTGTCAATTAGATTAAGAAATCCAACTATCAACAACAAACAAAGATTCAATTTTAAGGCTTTTAAGTACACATTATTCAAATTGCCTTAGTATTAATAACACTATTAAACGATACAATACTACATTATGTTCAATAAAAATTGGGTATTTGGAGACTTAGGAGGTCTTACTTTTACCGCTAACCAAGCTGATGACTCCGTTTTGTTTCCCATTAATAATGATAAGTTTACTGCGAATGAAGGATGTGCTTCTATATCTGATAATAATGGAAGTTTATTATTCTATACAGATGGTAGATACATTTGGAAATACGATGGTTTCCGAATAGTAGATAACTCAGGTAATCCTATAGAACTAGATGGCGATGATACTTCTTCACAATCTGCTATTATTGTGCCTGACCTAAGCAACGAAAATAAATACTACATTTTTACAATGGATGGCAACTCATCCAATCCTTCAACAACAGCAGTAAAAAATCTTAACATCTATTTAATAGATACGAGTAATTGGTCAGTAGACACAACTATACTAACTACTATTCAAAACTCTTCGCCATCCTTTGAAAGAGATCAATATAACAATACACCACTTTCCCCCGCAGAAAAATTAACGGCTGTTAAATCTTCAAACTGCAATAATATTTGGGTATTAGCCTTGCATCAACTAGGGCAAAATGACACTGGAGGAAACACCCGTTTAAAAGGCTTGTTGAGAATTTTTAAAGTTGATTTAAATGGCGTACAACATCATACAGATATAGAACTAGGTACAGATGTTCTTGATAGAGGATACATGAAAGTTAGCCACGATAGCAAAACATTAGCTATTGCAAATAGTCCCATTGGGTCACTTTCGTATCAAAAAGTTCTGTTGTATGATTTTGATGATGTAAATGGGCTTTTAGATGTAAACTCTTTAAGAGAAATTAACTTTGGATACAACCAAACACCCTATGGGATTGAGTTTTCACCCAATAACAAATTTCTATATATTTCAACATGGAATAGACCTGACTACGAGGTTGATGGTTATATATTTCAAATAGACCTTGAAAACAACACCTATCCTCTTACTGTGAATACCGTTAATACTAGTGGTAACTATTACTTCAAAAAAATAAACTGCGGAGCCACTCAAGCAATACCACAAAACACTTCGGGTGGGCTAGGACTTCAAGTACTTGGCGCACTACAAATGGGGCCAAATAATAAAATTTACATTGCCCGAAAATTCTATGATAAAATCGGAGTAATTAATCGTCCAGATTTAGTTGGTGCTGGCTGTGATATAGCCGAAGAAGCTATCAATATTTCTGGAATGTGCATGCTAGGCTTACCTAATTTTATAACCAACTCATGTGTTGAATGCTCCTGTGGCTGTTCTTGTGGCTCTTGTTGTGATTGTAATAAAAATGCAGAAAATCAAAATAAAGAACTAATTGAACGTGCCAAACAAAAAACAACACTCGTCAAGTCAGATGTACAATGCCTTGAGCCATTTCTGGACAATTGCACAACAACAATCATTGCTGCTCCAGAAAACCTAGAGCCGTGTTTTTATCTGCATTACAATAATAACAATATCCCTAGTACATCTGCTCAAAAAATTTACATTACCGTATGTAATCCGTTTGCTGATATTCAGTTCAATAGCTTACAATTGACCAAAATTACTTTAGTACCTCAAAACCCAGCTCATGATAACATTTATATCACTCCTGATGGATTGGTCTTTTTGGATTGTTTACAACCATGTTCCTGCAAAAGTAGAGAATTTGCTTTAATCAATGAAAATACAGAGATTGTTGATTACAAACTGGAAGTAGAGTATTGCTATGATAGTATCACTATTACCACGGTATCAAAAGGGGGAACCATAGAACTGAACCCTCAATAAATAAAGTAGTCTTAAAAAAAGCTATAGTTCGCTTATATACAATAACAACGGACACTCCTATTTTGGGAGTGTCTTTTTTTGAGCCAACTTAATCTCCCCCCACCCCCCTACAAAACCTGACACTACCATGAATAACTAATTCCCCATTACATGAAAAAAGAATTAAAATAAAAGCTTATAATTGGCATTGAACCAAAAACAGCACTACTCAATGTCCAATACAACAACAGCCCCCAACGATGGCTGGCACATCAGCACCCAACAGCAAGCCCCTTACACGGGCATAGCCCTATCCAATGGCCGTATTGGCCTGCTCACCGCCCCCGAACCCTTCCGAATACAGCACACCATCCTCAACAATGTCTTTGATGTAGAGCCAAGGCTCCAAGTCAGCCAAGTAGTCCGTGGCATGGATTTCGGGAATTTGGATGTGTTTGTGGATGGTGAGCTGATAACTGCCCAAAACATTAGCAATTGGAGGCAAACGATTGATATGAAGGGGGCGGCGTTTACCACGTATTTTGAAGTGGAAGGCAAGGCCAAAATCACCTGCACCATTTATGCCCTTCGCAACATGCAGTACACGGGCTATATTGATGTTAAAATTGAAGCCTTGACAGACATTGCCATTGAGGTAGTCGGCAAAATAATCACGCCCCAAAGCTACCAAATCCCACAAAACAGCTACCAGGTATTGCGTGATTTGGAAACCAGTATGCCCATCTTGCAATCGGTAGCCAGAACCCCATTTGGCAAACACCTAGTGGCTACAGCCAGCACTTTTATTTGGCACCACATCAATTCTACCCGAGCAGAACAACGCCCCCAACTCAACCACAATATGCTTTCTCCTTATGAGAATACCCTCTCGTTTGAAAGCAGCATCCAACAAGGCCAACAATTGGAGTTTGCATGGACAGGTGCAGAATGCACCACCGCCGATTTTTCCGACCCCAAATCAGAATCCGAACGAATGGTTATTTTTAATTTGTTGAATAATCGGGAGGTGTTGTTGGGCAGGCACAAGGCTTTGTGGGCAGCGCTTTGGGAAGGGGATATTGTGATAGAGGGCGATTTGGAAGCCCAGCAGGCTGTACGTTTGGCCTTGTATCATTTGTATGCCTTTGGGCGTGGCGATTCGGATTTGAGTATTGGCCCTATGGGTTTGTCCTTGCAAGTGCCGTACAATGGTCACATTTTTTGGGACACCGAATTGTGGATGCTGCCGCCCTTGCTGCTGCTCAATCAAGATATTGCTCGTTCCTTGGTCAATTATCGTTTTGATAGATTGGGGGCAGCCCAAAAACGAGCGCAAAATTATGGCTACAAGGGCGCTATGTTTCCTTGGGAGAGTGATGATACAGGCGAGGAAGCCACCCCACCCTATGCCCTGACAGGCCCTTTTGAACACCACATTACGGCCGATATAGGCATTGCTTTTTGGAATTATTATCAAGCTACCCAAAATAAGCAATGGTTAGCCCAAAAAGGCTATCCTGTGATGAAGGAAATCGCCGATTTTTGGGTAAGTCGGGTTAGCCCTAATGAGGATGGCAGCTACTCGATCAATAATGTGGTGGGAGCCAATGAATTTGCCCACAATGTGGATGACAATGCCTTTACCAATGGGGCCGCTATCACAGCTTTGCAATTTGCCACCTTGGCCGCCCAAGAACTGAATCTGCCTCCCAACCCAGCATGGAAAACGGTAGCCAACAATATCCGAATTCTAAAATTCCCAGATGGCACTACCAAAGAACATGCAGCTTATACAGGCGTAAGAATTAAGCAAGCAGATGTAAATTTATTATCTTACCCCCTCAATATTATTCGTGATCGGGCAACCATCCTAAAAGACTTAAAATATTACGAACCTAAGCTCGCCCCAGAAGGCCCTGCTATGGGCAAGTCTATTTTTGCGGTGTTGTATGCTCGTTTGGGGGATGTAGAGAATGCTTTTAGATTGTTTAAGGAGAGTTATATCCCCAACCAACAAGCTCCTTTTGGCGCACTTTCGGAAAAGGCCACGGCCAATTATTCTTATTTTGTGACGGGGGCTGGTGGCCTATTGCAGACTGTATTGTTTGGCTTTGGGGGCTTGGATATTTCTGACCAAGGTATTGTCCAAAACAATCCCATACTCCCCCACCAGTGGAAATCTTTGACCATTAAAGGGGTTGGAGTAGATAAAAAGACTTATAAAATTGAAGGGTAAATCCATTGACTATGACAGAAAAAGACCAATATTTCATGAGGCGTGCCATCCAAATGGCCGAAAAAGGAATGGATAGCAATGCGGGCGGCCCATTTGGTTGTGTGATTGTTAAGGATGGTAAAATTATTGCCGAAGGACACAACCAAGTCACTTCTACCAATGACCCTACTGCTCATGCAGAAGTGGTGGCCATTAGGGAGGCTTGCAAAAAACTAAATTCTTTTCAATTTTTAAATCAAGTTCTTGAATTGGTGGTGCAGATGCACAATCATAATCATCTTCATCGGCATCCGAATTATTTGGTGTAGAATCAATATCTAATTCATTTGCAGCAGTAATTTCTGCACAATTAATATAATCTCCACTATCCATTACAATTACATCTACAAGTAATACTGCAGTATTTCCAATTTCAATAAATCCAATATTCCATAAACCTGTTATTGGGTTATAAGTACCTATTGAACAACTGTAATTAACA
>CAYULH010000030.1:31595-47263 GCA_964445645.1 uncultured Aureispira sp.
TTCTTTTCAATTGGACGATTGTGTGATATACACTTCTTGCGAACCTTGCCCTATGTGTTTTGGTGCCATTTATTGGGCCAGACCCAAAATGGTCTATTATGCCTGTACCAAAAAGGATGCGGCCAAAATTGCCTTTGATGACCAATTTATTTATGATGAATTGGAAAAGGAAATGGAGGAGCGAGATATAAAGTTTGTTCGGCTGCTGCGAAAAGATGCTATTCCTGTATTTGATAAGTGGGCGGCCAAAGTGGATAAGCAGGAGTATTAGCGTTGTTTTATATTATAAAAAAATTAAGTATTCTAAAAACCGAGGCTCTGAGTCGTCCTAAAATAGGTTGACCAAAATAAATTAATAAAAGGCAGTAAAGTCAGCTCGACTTTACTGTTTTTTTGTGTGATTGCTCCTATTATGCAAAATGCTCATGCCTTGATTGTGGAACGATTGAGTGGTTTGGTTTAATTTAATTATTTTTACTAGTATTGTATTGTGCAAAGGCATTTCAAATTTTTCCTATTCTCATTCCAAAAAACAATTGCTCAACATGACTATTAAAAAAAAATACACCTGCATCTTAATCATCTCTGTGTTTATTTGGGCAATAATTAGTTGCAATGATTCCGATTCCACCAATACAAGTGATGAGCGTGATGCTGCACCTGCATTGAACAAAACAAAGCCAACAGTTGCAAAATCTGCCAATTCTTCAAATTTCAATCTACCAGAAGGTTATAAGTTATTCGAGAAAATCCAAGGAGACTTGAATGGAGATGGGTTATCTGATTATGTGCTTGTCATTAAAGGAACTAAAAAGGAAAACTTTGTTAAAAATGATTTTGACGAGGTGGTTGACCGAAATAGAAGGGGGGTTATGATTTATTGGGCTACCGAAAATGGTGTCACATTAGCTGCACAAAATTTGGATTGTTTTTCTTCTGAAAATGAAGATGGAGGAGTCTATTTCCCACCAGAACTTTCAATTAATATAAAAAAGGGCAAGCTGTATATTGGTTATGGTCATGGAAGATATGGAAATTGGCAGTATACCTTTAGGTACCAAAATGCTGCTTTTGAACTGATTGGCTATGACTCTAATGAGAATAATGGCCCAATAATAAATTATATAACAAGCATCAATTTTCTAACCCAAAAGAAACAAACAAAAGTAAATGTAAATGAAGAGGCGGAGGCTAGTGGAGAGGAAGTGTTTGAAGAAAAATGGGACAAGATTACCGTGGATGGATTGCATAAATTGTCTGAAATAAATGATTTTGATGACTTGGATGTTACTAAAAGCCCAACTCCATCCAATATCCAAATAACCAATGAAAGTGGAACAACTCCTTGCTTGTTGAAGGATATAGTTGTTGACAATGGTGCTTACTATGTCATAGTGGATTATACACAAATAACAGGTGAAGATGAAAGCTCTGGAGTGCCAATCTATGAAAATCGCAATCCTAAATTAAGAACGTTTAAGTTAGATATTAATAGTGAAGTAAGCATTCTGGAAATGGGTGTTCAAGAAAAAAAGATTCATATTTCTGAAAAAGATAAAGATGAACTTGTAAATTATGAAATGTGGGATATTGAAGTAAAAAATGGCACTGTAATCAGTTTATCACAGGTATATTTTCCATAGTTGAAACCATGATCATTCCTGCCCAAATTTGCTTTTAAAGTACTAAATCCCACCTCCAAACAGCGTTAAACTTACGATTGACTGGACTAATAAAAATTGTATTTGAATTCACCAGACACCTTGGGGCAGCCTATTTGTTTGGCTGGTTTTAGCGTGAGTAACTCCGCCAGCCACGAAATGTATGTGCGGGCGGTATTGCAAGAATCCAATGCTTACAAAAGTGGTGCTTGATAAGAACTAATATTTGTCCTACTGTATTTATGACGGCACTAAAGTATGAAGCTCTTCGGCCCAAGTTGTGGCATCTTCCATGTTTTCAAAAACCTTAAATGGCATAGGATTCTTCTGTATACTAAAAACCATTTTTAAAGCCAACCGAAACAAGACATTATCCATCACATAAGCTACTCCCAAACAATAAGTACTGATAAGTTCTTCGTGTTCCTTCATCCACTCAGCCTGTTTTTTTATGTATTTTGGATTTGGAATAGGAGCATTGGTCAAATCAAAAATAACTGAAAAAGGCTTCTTAGTCTCATAATCACCATACAAGCCGTCAAGATAAGCATCAATATTCTCGTCGGTCGCTTTTTGTCCTGTAAATGAGACAATAGTAATTTTGGGGTTAGAACGATCAAAATTGGCGTAAACATTCATATAAATGAAAATTGAGTTGTTAAAATTTTTAAATAATACAACTAAGTACAATTAGGGAAGAACCAATCCTTTTATTAGGAAGATACAAAAACTATAGTATTAAATTAAGAAAATTTGGGATAAAACACCTCAAATTAGAGTCATAAGTTTAAAAAATTTGACGTAAAACCAAAACAAGCTTGTGCAATTGCACAGACAGTCTGTACCTATCAGCTTCATGATCCAAAAAGGAAAACAATAAAATGCCCAAAGGGCAGGGCTGTTATTAAATTACGCATTAAGCTCTTTTGCCCAGCTTGTAGCATCTTCCATGTTTCCAAAAACCTTGAACGGAACAGGACTGTTTTCAATGCTAAAAACAACCATTAGAGCAATACGATATAAGGCGTTGGGCATTATGTAACCAATTCCGTAGCAATATTTCTTTATAATTGCTTCTTTATCCTTAATCCATTCAGCTTGCATTTTCTGGTATTTGAGATTGGGCTTGGCAGCAGTAGTAGCATCAAAAATTAACGTAAATTTTTGCTTGGGCCCATAATTGTCATATAAATTATTTAAATGTTCTAGGTAAACTTTAAAATTCTCATCTGTTGCCTCTACTCCTGAAAACTTTACAACAATAATTGGAAATTTTGAAACATCAGAGTAAGCGTAATCCTTCATAAAACAATTGATTTTACATGTAAATAAACACTCATTACACAAATGAGTTTAAATCTTAAAAGCACAAGCACTTTATTTTTATAATGGAATTTTAGAGAGAAAATTTATTTTTTATCAAGCTTATAACCTTACTTCATTAGTCTGTATATCATACAAACTAATTCAAATCGCTTTGTGAGTACAAAAAAGTAAAAACCAAGGCAACGTCGAACTCATAAGCCCACGGCGCACTAAACCAGCTTGCTGGCTCACGAGCGAACCGAGCCTGCGAACCGAGGCCCTGCCGAGCTCATAAGCGAACCGAGCCTGCGAGCTCACGAACAACGTGAGTAACAAAGCGCACTAGCTCACGAACAACGTGAGTAACAAAGCGAGCTAATCCACGAAGTCTTATTATTAAGTAAAGTACACTAAACCATACAACAGAGCTTGTACCGAACTGAGCATCAGTTGATATTCGCTTACGAAGTAATAAAAAATGGAATACTCACAAAGCGGTTTGCCCTGCTTTGGCTTGTACTTGTAAGCCAAGGCTTTGGTAATATCCCAAACCTAGGTACTAACAAAATATTTTGACCTATAAGATGCAATTATATCTTATAAACCAAATTCGAGAATTAAATAATCAGTTTTTAATCGAGAATCTTCAATTTGTGACTATTTAGCATTAAATTGATGTGTTATAAATGGTATTATGCATTTGAAGCTTCTAAAAAGCTCTTTGTGTCGGGATTGTAAAATACAAATATCCGTCGTCAATTAAAATATACTGCTCATTTTATTCGCCAATATTTTGCAGATTAATTGGCTCCAATACTGAGCTAATTTTAAGTTCCATTAGCTCCGTTTGCATCTAAATTCGCAAATTCATTATTTTTGTTTCTCTAAGAAAAATAAAAATCCACAAAAACCTGATTAACAATTTGTTATGATGTTTTTCTTCTTTTTATTAATGTTTATTTAACAATAAAAAAACACAATTTATAAAAACTGAAGAGCTTATAATAAAGAATGGCTAATAACTAAGACTAGCCCTCAAACAGCGACTCAAAATACTGCGCCATTTATTTTGCAATGTATTCCGTGTTTTTTTGTAAATTGAGTATCTACATCCATCACAAAAAATTTCCCTTTATCCCCTCCCCCCCTATTCTTACACCCTTTAAAAACACAACAATATGGGAATGCCTAACCACATCATTTTTATACGCCACGGCGAATCAGAGGCCAATGTAGTCCAAAAACGCGACAAGCGTGGCGAAGATGTCACCACCCCCGAAAATTTAGCCGTTCGCAAACGAGCCGATTACAAGCACCGACTATCTCAAAAAGGGGTAGCCCAAGCCGTGCAAGCACGCGAGTGGATCAACCAAAATATTCGTCCAGTAGGAGCATTTGACAGCTATTTTGCCTCCAGTTTTTTTCGGGCACGAGAAACGGCGGCCATTATTTCGGCCAATGAACCAGCCGTGCAATGGGAAATAGACGACCGCCTAGCCGAACGCAATTGGGGCGCACATGGGCCGCTGACCATCGCCGAACGCAAGGAGTCTTATGAAATAACCGATAAGTTGATGGACAAAGATCCCTTTCATGCTGCATTTGAGGGGGGCGAAAGCATTTGGAGTGTCAAAAATGAGCGCATTCGGAATTTGCTCAATACTTGGGCACGTGAGCAGGATGGTAAAACCATGCTGGTGGTATCTCATGGAGACTTGATACGGGCTGCAAGGGTTGGGTTTGAACGCATTCTGCCCGAAGAATTTGAGTCCATTGAGAATGACCCTGTGTACAAGGTCAAAAACTGCCAATTATTGGAATACACCCGCATCAATCCCTTTACAGGGCAAGATGAAGGCAAAATAAAATGGCGAAGAATCACCAATCCTACCGAACCCGAAACTTCGCCTGACGGCGGTAAGTGGGTAGAATTGCGTGGCAAACCCAAAATGAGCGCTCACGAAATACTCCAACATTTAGAAAAAAATGCGCCCAATCTGTTAGATGCCTTGGACTAATTGGTCAGAGATTTACAATATGAAAACTACAAACCATAAATTGGGTTGCCAATTGCTGCTTATCTTGTTGGTGCTTGGTGCAAGCGCTTGTAGCATTTTAAAAAACACAACTATGAAAAAGAATAAAGTAGAAGATAGCTCTACTGGAGAAAATAAATTCATCCTCACTGCTCCAATTGTCTCCAAAAGTCTATTCAAAAAAAATGGCGTGCCCACGGGCGGTAAAGAATGGTACCTTCAACGTTCTATTCAGGATTATTACATCAAATTTTGCGAAAGCAAAATCCAACGAGAAGAGTTGGAGCAGCATCTTGCCAAGCAGACAGGATTAATTCAAACCCTTACCCTTGAGGTAGAGCTTAGAGAAGGGCATTGGGATATTTGTGATGATAATTTTATGCAGCAAAGCCGAATTGGGGAGTACATGATTATTCATAGAATCATTGATAACCAATAAAAATCCATTATGGACAATTTAGTAATATCGACCAATAAAACCCTGCGCTACAGCATTCTATTGTTTTTGTACTTTATACAGGGTTTTCCAGTAGGCGTATTTTTTCTCACTATTCCTGCTTGGTTGGCCGAAAACCAAACCTCTGTGGCCGATATTGGCTATTTCACCTTCATGACCACCCTGCCGTGGACGCTCAAATTCATCAATGGTTTTATTATTGATCGATTTACCTATTTGCCCATGGGGCGCAGACGAGCGTGGCTGCTGGCTGCCTTTTTGTTTATCATAATAACCCTTATCAGCTATGCCAGCGTATCCCCTTCACCTGAGCAGCTTTCGCTCCTAGCTACCTTTTCCTTGATGGTGATGTTGGGCACAGCCATTCAAGATACGGCTATTGATGCGATGGCTGCCGATTTGGTGCAAGAAGAAGAGCTGTCTATTGCCAATGGATTGATGTTTGGCGGCCAAATCATTGGCGTGGCCAGTGGCACGGCCTCTATTGGTTACTTGATTTCCAATTTTGGATTTGCAACAGGCATCTACACCTTGGCAAGCATCATTGGCTTGGCCGTATTGGTGATGTTGTTTGTACGAGAACGCCCTAATGAGAAGCTCTTGCCTTGGTCATCAGGAGCCGCCTCGCCCCTATCTGAGCAATTGCAGGTACACGACATGAGAGAAATTATTCGCAGTGCTTCTAGGGCTATGTGGAACCTGCCAAGCTTGCAATTGGTAACAATCCTATTTCTAATTTCGCTCAACTATGGCATCTATCTCAGTATCTTTCCCAAAATAGCTACCGATATTGCTGGTTTAGATACCGCCAATATCTCTTATATTGGTGGGGTGGCCAGTCTGGTGGCTGGTCTGGTTTGTATTTTTGTAATTGGAACATTGGGGGATAAATTTGGCAAGAAAACCATCATCATCGCCTTGCTCCTCCTTCAATGCGTGCTAACAATAGCGGGTCTACTACTCCAAGCCCAATGGGACCAACTCAGTGTTTTGTATGGGGCTGCTATTATCACGGCCATAACAAGATATGGCTTGCTCACCCTGATTGCTGCTATTGCTATGAGTTGGTGCAATCCACGAGTGGCTGCCACGCAGTTTACGCTCTATTTGGCTTTTACCAATTTGGGGATGGCTATTGCGGCTACCTTGGTGGGTAGCTTGGACAAATGGGGCGGATTTTTTGCCTCTTTTGCAGCTTATGGGCTTATTGCTTTGGTGGCCTTGGTGGTGGCGTTTTTTTTGAAAGGTTATAATAATTAAAAATATTAAATAGGCACTTTCTTTGGTTTTTTATTCTTTTTCTGTATCATTGCGCTCCCTAAACAAAATCACTGTATTATTATTGTTATAACAATAATAAAATAGCTTTTGGTAAAACATTTAAAAAAAATTAATTTAATAACACGAATACAGAAAACAATTAAACTAAGATTAAGCAAAATGAAAAATTCCATCTTGATATTGCTGGCAATGGCATTCCTAATCCTATCTTGTTCAAAAGAAGAGACAATGCTAGAAAACAACTCTCCAGAACACATCGCCAAAACTGGTTCTAAGCAAACATTGGATAAAAATGAGAAGATCGAAGCTACTATTTGTGATATAACAGGTAATACCACCGTTTGTCCTGGTAGTAAAGGAATCTATAACTATAGTGCCAATTTCAATGTAAACCATGTCAACTGGACAGTGGTGAGTGGAAACATGTCTATTTTGGGTGGACAAGGTACAAATGGTATTGGAGTAAGTTTTGGTTCTAATTTTACAGGAGGTAGCTTGCGCGCTTTTGGTACAGGCTCAGAAACATGTAGTGAAACCATTTACATATCCAAAAGTAATGTTACTTGTGCTAATCCAGCATTAGGAATTACTACCTTAATTCCAGCCTGTTACCCAGCCAGCTTCCCTTTGGGAAGATATAGATTGACAGGGGTTCCAAGTGGTGGTAGTGTAACTTGGTCTGCCCGTAATGCCAACATCACGCTAATTAGTGGTACTGAAATTTATGTGGAAGCAACCTCTAGCTATGATTTTAGTCTTATTGCTACGGTAACATGGCCCAAAAATGATCCATGTTCTCCCGGTGCTACGTGTACCAAAGCCATTACTAGAAGATACATCCCTGACGATTGTTCTGGCGGCCTCCCCGGTCCTTTTTAAGGTATAAACAATCATCTTTGTTAATAATGAACATACAAAGATTTGCCAAATTCAAAAAAGACATTCCTCTATTGGGAATGTCTTTTTTGTAAAATAGTAAGTGAATTTGTAGGCAATCATTCAAAAGATTCAGATTACTGGTACGCGTTGAACAAACAAGAACAAGCTGAATTAGAGCAAGCTATTCACGAAAGTGAAGATGAATCTAATCATGTAGATCATAATGAAATATATGAAAAAGAAGACCTGCTGCCTTTCTAATAATTGCATTCAAAAAAAACGTAATTAAATTCTCCCCCCCTCTCAACTCTACACCAACTCCAAAAACAAAAAAATCCCAAACAAAAACATGGAATGAAACCAATCACTACTTTATATATCCACTTTTTATGATTAAATTTGGATAAGTGAAACCAATAGATTATCAAATAAACTATTAACAATGAGCAACTTAGAATTAAAAGGTGGAATTTTGGAGTTAATTGCACAAATAGATGATAGGGAAGCCCTATCTGAATTAAAAAAAATAGTAAGTGAATTTGTGGGCAATCATTTAAAAGATTCAGATTACTGGGATGAGTTGAGCGAACAAGAACAAACTGAATTGGAGCAAGCTATTCAAGAAAGTGAAGATGAATCCAACCATGTAGATCATAATGAAGTAATGAAAAAATACAAAAAATGGTTAGGCAAGTAGTCTGGAACAAAAAGGCAATAATCAAGTTCGAGCAAATTATAACTTACCTATCTGAAGAAGTTTCCGAAAAAGCTGCTACAAAGTTTGTTCAAAAAGTTGATGATGTCATAGAAAAACTGAATAAGTACCCTGAAATTGGCAGAAGAACTAAAAACAAGGAAACTGTAAGGCAGTACAAAATAGATAAGTATAAGAAAATATACTATAGAAAATATGGGCAAAAACTCTTAATCATCTATTTTTTTGATGAGAGACAAAACCCTAAATCAAATCCTTACAAATAGAATTGGTTATTTTTGTAAGGATTGAAAGTAAGCCTTAGATCATTTCTAAAAAGCAGTTTAACACCAGCCTATATCCCTATTTTAGCAAATACAAATTCATTTTTGTATTTTAGAACATGCTCCCCCTTCACATGCTCCAACACCACCCCAAAAATTCCCCCAATGAAAGAAGAAATAAAAGCCTATTACAACCAAATTGCTGACGAGTATCACGAATCGAGATTTGCCAACTCCTACGGTCAATTTATACACCAGCAAGAGTCGGCCATTTTGGATAAATATTTGGATAAAACACCTCCTCCCAACAGCTTAGATTTGGCTTGTGGCACAGGCCGATTTTTGGAGTACGCTGCTCATGGGGTGGATATTAGTGAAAATATGCTCAAGATTGCTCAAGCAAAATACCCCGACCGAGATTTGCGAATAGCAGCCGGCGAGGCATTGCCCTTTGAGAGCGACTACTTCGAGCAGGTGATTTCTTTTCACTTGATGATGCACTTGGAACACGAAGATTTGCAACGCATATTGGAGGAAGTGCATAGAGTGACTAAAAAAGGCGGCTTGTTTATTTTTGATATTCCATCGGCCAAAAGAAGAAAATTGACGCGTTACACGGCCAAATCATGGCATGGCGGCAACCAAATTTATAGCCACGAGCTGCAAGCAATGTTGGGCAATCAATGGGATTTGGTGCAGTATTATGGTGTTGCCTTTTTTCCTTTGCATAGAATTCCCAAGCGCCTGCGCTCGCTTGTACGTCCATTGGATAGTTGGTTGTGCAACTCTGTATTGAAGGAATTTTCTTCTCATTTGGTTATGGTACTTCAGAAGAAATAACCTATCTTTCTTTTGAAATATCCAATACAAAATAAATCAAACTACCAAACACCAATAGACACTGCATCCAATGAAAAACGCTATCCTTATTCTTGCCGCTTTATCCTTTCTATTTAGCTGTCAAGCTGTCAAAACCACTGTAGCCAATCCGTACAGCTGCACCAACTGTGCTGCTGAAAGAATTGATTTTTGGAATGGTTGGCTAAATGCCTGTGCGCCGGGCAACAACGCCTCCTCTACCAATGCGGATTGGTCTCACACAACCTTCCGTACCGTTGGAGTGACGTATGAAGATTTCCAAAAAGAAGATTCACTCGACTACGTGGCTATGGTCAATCTTTACGACTCGCCAGAGTTGGCAGAAAAATACTTGCCTGGTGTTATTCTTTCGGGCAGTGATTATCCAGATGCAGCCACCATAAAAAAGGGCGATTATTTGACTAAAATCGTAAAAGTTGGAGCAACTATCTCAGGTTTTTCGGTTTATTACATCACCCCAGAAGAACTCAAACGTCTGAAAATGAAACCAAGTAGACTAGAACAAGAATTAGGTTTGCCATTAACGAGCAATGCCGGCACTTATTTGGTCTATAGAATGTATGCTTTGGATGATAACACGGTTTTCCAGTCGCATGTAGCACCTACAGTTCAATATGCCGCTCCCGAAAAAACAGTATACTGGACTTGCGGCGGTGCTGTACAAACATTAGTTTTGGATAATGGCAATACAACTCGTTGGGCAAAAGATGAAACTCCATCTGATACGTTAAAAATCCAAACACTTCCAAACATCAATCAAGTCCTAAACCCCTAAGCTTAAACGTTAACGTTAACTCTGTCTTCGTATTTCCCAACCATGATAAAACGAATCATCCCCCAAGGCATCAAATTATTGCTACGGATTTGGCTTTACAAAATCTCAAAAATTCTTGCTAGACGCAAATACCAACTTGCCCGCAAAAATAGACCAGCCCCCAATTATACCGAACAAATAACCTTGCCTCAAGCCCTAAAACCCAATCCTGCCAAAGTGGTCAACCTAAAATTGGCCAGCCAAGCCATTGAGCGCATTCACATTTACCCCAATGAGGTGTTTTCCTTTTGGGATGCCGTGGGCGCACCCAGCAAACGAAATGGCTACCAAGCCAGTAGATCCATTATCAACAACCAAATTATCAATTCTGTTGGAGGCGGCTTGTGCCAATTGTCGGGCTTGATTTATCATATTGCCCTGCGAGCTAATTTGGAAATAGTGGAACGCCACCATCACTCTATGGATATTTATACAGAGGCCACCAGATATTATCCCTTGGGGGCAGATGCTACCGTGGTGTATGGCTACAAGGACTTAAAAATCAGAAACAATTACCAGCAACCCATCCATTTTAGATTTGTAATAGAGGAGGATACCATTACCTTGCAGTTGAATAGTTTTGAGAAAATACAGCCCTTGGAGGTGCAGTTTGAACCCACCCAACAAAGTGACTTAGAAGTAGAAGTTGCTACTATTGTTAACAATACTATCCTTGATACCTCTACTTACAAAAAGCCTGTGCATTAATCCACAAGACTACTTTGCTGCATCGCTCCCAGCAATACCATCTTTAAGTAGGTGCAGCATTGCCGCATAATCCTGCTCAGAAATGCCCCGCTCCGCCATCCTCAAATCTACAAAGTCCCTTTCCATCCCTCCCCAAAAAACAGCCTCCTCCTCCCACAAACCCAAACTCCGTTGGTACCATTTTATCGCTTTGTCTTTTTCTTGTTGTAATAAAAATACATGACCTAAATTCATAGCGGCATGGCTATGTGTATGATTCGATTGCTCCCACACCTGTCGCAGATGGGCCCTAGCTTCTTCAAAATTCCACATTTTTAAGTACAGCCAAGCAATATTATGTACTATTTCTAGTGCATCTGGATTTATTTCTACGGCCTTTTTATAATAGTTCGTTTAGCTCGGTTCGCTCCTGAGCCAGCAAGCTGAATTTATTAAATGGGGAAGTATTCCTTTTGAAAGACCACAAAATTTAGTTTACATCACATAGACTATTGCCATAAATTTGTTCGTTTTTTTGTATAATAGCTTATGAATTAAAGACTAGCCAAAGTTTGCCCCGTATCATGGCCCCATTTTACTGGTAGCATATCAAGCCCGTTTATCCCTGACATATAAAAACCAGCACAATGAAACACCTTATTCCAATCCTTCTCCTTTTCCTTTGTAGTCAAACTAGTCAAGCTCAACTTTATTATGAAACCAGCTGGAAAACGGGTGGGGTACAATACACGGGTTTGCTCATTTATTATGATGATAATGATGCCACTATGCGGGTCAAATACAAAATAAATGACAAGTATAAGGTGGCTGAATTTGACTGTTATGGAGAGCATTTTGAAGAAGATGGCCTACAGGGCTATTTATTGGATGGCAAGAATGCCCGAGTGGTGTACGGGAATGACGGCAATGGCTACAGCGCCGATAATTTTATTTTTGTAGATGTTGATGATGCCTACAGCACGCCTATTCATATAGATAATAATGGGCTGGAAAAGGAAGATCCCAGCGATCATTTGGTGCAAGTCGATTACTGGACAGCCATTTCGACCGATAAATTTACCGAATCTTATGTATATGGATTTTTTGATAAGGACGAACCGCTCTACACAACCCTGTTGTCTTACAACTTGCAAAACAATCAAGATGAGCAACCGAGTACACATTTTAGAATCAATGCGCTAGGTTATGGAGGAGCGGATTGGGCCATTGCCATGAGCAAGGGGACAAACTATTCTAAGCAAGCTTGGAAGGTCGGAGAAGCTTATCCTGAAGATTGGATTCGGGAAAAGTGGGACGAGGATTTTTATATTACTTCTATGGCCTACGGCAATGGTGAATGGGCATTGGCTATCAGCAAAGGGGTGGGTTATTCTACCCAATCTTGGAAAACTAGCAGTGCTTATCCCGAAGACTGGGTAGATGCCAAATGGGAGGAGGAGTATGCCATTACGGCACTAGCTTATGGCGATGGTGAATGGGCAGTGGCTATGAGCAAGGGAGCCGAATATACTTCACAGACTTGGGAAATTAGCAGCACTTATCCTGCTGCTTGGATTGGGGAGCAGTGGGACGAGGATTATTACATTACCTCTATGGCTTATGGCAATGGTGAATGGGTAGTGGTCATGAGTGAGGGCAATGGCTATACCACACAGGCTTGGAAAAGAAGTGAGGAGTATCCTAGTGACTGGATTAGAAAAAAATGGGCAGAGGATTTTTATGTTACTGCTGTGGCTTATGGCGATGGTGAATGGGCGGTGGTGATGAGCAAGGGCACGGGCTATTCTACGCAAGCTTGGAAAACAAGTGAACAATATCCCAAAGACTGGGTGAAAGCAAAATGGAACGGCGCCAACAACTCGCAAGTAAATGAGCCAGAGGAGGTAGAAGATGCTACCTTGCACTTGATTCTTGTTACCAACACCCTAATCAATGATATTGGAGCAAGCTGTGATATTGACCGCAAAAACACCGTCAATGAGTTCCAAAACATCTGTGATGCCCTAGAAATTCCCTTGAAGAAAAATATCATTGCAGAACGAGACTTTACCAAGGAGACTGTTAGTGATGTATTGAACAACTTAAATCCCAAATCCAATGATATTGTGGTTTTTGTGTACTCTGGACATGGTTATAGATGGTCCAACCAACGTTCTAAATATCCCAATATTGATTTGAGGTATTCCAATTATCAAGGTATTTCAGAAAGCACCGCATATAATCTGGCCGATATTTACAATACTATCAAAGCCAAAGGCGCACGCCTGAATTTAGTTATTGGCGACTGCTGCAACTCGGATGTAGGCATTAGCAATAGAGGGGGCGAGCCTTCTCTGGCCACTAGAAGGCAATCGCAAGGCACATTGGACAAACTGCACACCTTATTTTTAGAATCAGAAGGCAATTTGATTGTGGCTGCCGCCAAACCTTATGAAACCGCTTGTGGCAACTCCAGAGATGGCGGCTATTTTATCAGCAGCTTTTTTGCAGCCTTGAGCAAGGAAACCAGCAGGCTCAACAATACTACGCCCAAATGGGATAACATTGTTGGCAATTCCATCAAAAACGCCAGCTACAAAACCCAAAACCTAAGAGGCTGCACCCCTCAAAATGGCATTTATGACTCCACTATTAAATAATTGCATTATGAGGATTTATACCTTTATTCTAATTTTATTAGTTATGAGCTGCAAGGAAACAGAGCAATGGAAAAAAGTAATCGCAACCTCCAATAAGTTGTCCGTATTCACTATTTCAAGAACACCAACAGCTCCCTCCGAACAAGATGCTCAAAAAAAATATTACCAAGATTATGAAATACAACAAACCTTGCCTCTGACTGCCGCACAGGCCAAAGCCTTAAAAGAAGCATTGACCAAGCCAAATAATTTTTCAAAAGACGATTTAAAACGATGCCCTTTTTTGCCCCAGTATGCCATTGGAATAGATGATACTATGACAGCAACCATCAGCCAACAGCCTTGTGCAAGAATACAGTTTCAACAGCAGCACAATAAGGAAACGCTGGTCATGGACTTGGTAGAGGGCAATAGCATCACCAACATTCTGGGACAAGAATAATTGGAGGAAAATGGACATTATCCCTACTTCCCACCATACAAATAAGCCATATCAGGCTTTTCAGTGGCATAATAATGGGTCCAAATGCTGATGTGGCTAAACCCTGCCACCAACAGGGCAGCGCTCGAATCAAATCCTACACCAATAGCCCAAAAAATAAAAAATCCATACAGGTACATCCCATTGCTGGTATATCTAAATATCCCCTTCTTGACCAAGGGCATAGAACGATATTCGGGCTCAAAATGATCGCCCCCCGATGCCCGTGCAAAACCAAAATATTTCTCTACACTAAACATAGTATACAAGGCTGGAATAGCCAAAAAAGCAGCTCCCACCAACCTAAAAACCAAGGGCAACCCTAGTGTATGGGCATCCATATAGCCCAAGGCCAATACAGAAAGTGGCCGACTGATCAAGAAGGCAAAAAAGATGGCTTTGTACCCTCCAAAACCTATGGTCTTGCTGGTCCAACCTGTCTGCAATTCCAATCTCCAAGCCAACCACACATAGATTTGATGAATGATTGGGATGGTAATGCAAGTCCAAAATAAAATAGGTAAAGGACGGCCTATATATTCCCACAATTTCCATACTGCTGGCAACAGCACCAAAAATCCTAGAAACTGGATAATTTGGCCTGCAAATAAAGAAGGTGCTTTTGAGTTCATGTTGTTGTTTTGTTTGTGTTAAGATAAGAAAAAATGCAAATAAAGTAATTTTTGGAGTGGAGAGCATTATGAGGTTATTTTTATTCATTAACAAATTTTTAACTTTTTTAATAAAAATAAACCAACATAAAACCTAGTTAATATAAATACCTAAAACAAGCATCCCTTCACTAGCTTAAATTCAACAACTTAAAAAAATTGTCCTAGATCATTGCACCAAACCAAATGAGGTATTTTTTATAACTAAACATATTTTTTTAACCCTAAAATTAAATGATATGGCAATTATCAGTAATTTTGAATTATTATTTAAACCTATTGCTCCAACAGCAGGCCCTGCCGCAGAAATTGGCAGAGTGGTGGTTCAAGGCTATTTTTTAGAAATTTCTAACCTAGAGGAAAGAGACATTAAACTGATTTTCAGAACAAGAACTTCTGTTAAAGACCCAAGTGATGCCGTCAATACAGAATTCACGGCCACCAACAATAGTGTGGTATTTGACATTACGGCCGACAATGTTTTTGAAACAGTAATGACAGAGGCAGGAGAACTCATTCCCAACAAACAATTGGGGCATTATGTGAATTGTATTTTCATCCCTGCTGGACAAACAGCCTCCTTGGCTATCTTACCCAATGTAGAAGCCTTGTTTGCAAGCCCTACTGCTGATTTGGCTATTAGAGGCTACACAGAATTGGTGCTTAGTTCAGATATTGCTTCCCTAAACCCATTGACCTTTGAGGCACCAGAACCTGCCCGAGTATTGGTATCAGCCGAGCACAGAGGCACTTTTGTAGATCCTCAGTTTGATCCAAGTGATTTTGCTACCCAAGAGGATTTGGATTTTGACCAATTGGCCTACAGCCTAAACACAGCCAATGGCAATGCTCTGCAGTTTTTGAAAACCCATGCCCCCT
>CAYULH010000030.1:47273-47955 GCA_964445645.1 uncultured Aureispira sp.
AAGAATGCCTTGTCGTCCGATAATTTGGATGCACTGGTGGGTTTGCCACCACTTAGCTCTGTCAGTGCTACTGACTTGAGTGCTGCTGGCCTGTCTTCCATTAGCCAAAGCCTGTTTAGAGGAGCCAATAGCCCTAGCAGAATCTTTGAATTTACATTCGCCAATGTTCCTGTTCGTCTATCTTATGAAGTAGTCAAAGGAAAGTATCAAGTAGAACCAAAAAGCACCATCAAGGCACTTGATTTGATTATGAGAAGAAACAACATTTCTCAAGATGGAATCAATTTGGAGAAACTAGTTGGTCTTATCAACAAAGCACTGGCTGGTGATAAAGAAGCTGATGCTGTGGCTATGAAAGTACTGGGAGGAATTCTCTAATCCTGAATCTTAAGTAGGTGCAAAAAAGAACCGAGGCTCTGCCGAACTCATAAGCCAACGGCGCACTAACCCAGCTTGCTGGCTCATAAGCATAGCGCACTAAACCGTACAACCGAGCTTGCGAGTTCACGAAGTAAGAAAAAATGAGAGACTTACGAAGTGATCTGTGCTGGTTTGTCTACGCTGGCTTGTGCTAGTAGCACAAAAGCTAGAGCAAAAATGGCACAAAAGCACTAGCACTTGTTCAGATCGTTTCACGAGTGTTTGTGAGTTCCCTACGGTCGGTTTTAAGACTACTTAATAG
>CAYULH010000031.1:0-47057 GCA_964445645.1 uncultured Aureispira sp.
TTCTTCTGGCAGCTTAACCTTGAAAGATTACAGCCTTACATTTGACATGCCGCCTCTATAGAATAATGAATGTGCAACAAGGTAATAATATCCATTGCTCTAAGTTATACTTTTTTCCTTAATTTTTTGCTGGCTTATTTTTTTGGATATATGGCAGTTTGCACCTTTTCCGAAGTCACTTTTTAGGCAGCAGTACAATTATTGTAAGATCTATGTTTCTGTGTGAGAATACTTTTCTTAAGGAAAATAATTGTCCCTCTTTATAGAAATTCGTTTCTTGTCTCCATTAAACCTAAGTGACATTGTAGCAACACAACATGGCAAAAAAACAACATACACTAAAAGTCCAAGGACTCACCATCAAATTCTACCAAGAGAAGAAAGAAGATTTTATTTCTTTGACTGATATTGCAAAAAAATTTAACGAGCGAACAGGCCAGCTCATACTCAATTGGCTGCGGGTGCGAAATACGGTCAATTTCTTGGGCGTATGGGAAACACTCCACAATGGAAATTTTAATGTACTCGAATTCGAGTACATTAAAAGCATGACGGGAGAAAACACCTTTACATTGAGTGTGAGTGATTGGGTGCAAAAAACAAATGCCATTGGGATTCGATCAAAAACGGGTCGATATGGTGGCACTTATGCCCACAAAGATATTGCCTTTGAGTTCCTCTCCTATCTTAGCCCTGCATTCAAATTGTATGTTATCCAAGAATTCCAACGGCTCAAAGAGCAAGAAAGGGCCGAAAAACAGCAAGCATTGGATTGGAGTTTGAAACGGGTATTAACAAAAGTCAACTACACTGTTCATACCGATGCCATCAAGGAACGTCTTATTCCCCCCAAAGTAAAAGGAGGCGGTTTTATTTATGCCAATGAAGCAGACATTCTTAATGTGGCTGTTTTTGGCTGTACAGCCAAAATGTGGTCCACACAGAACCCCGAATTAAAAGGAAATATACGAGACTACGCCAGTACAGAGCAATTGCTGCTCCTCTCCAATCTGGAAGCGGTTAATGCTGAACTTATACGAATTGATTTAGCAGAGGATGAACGAACAGAAATTCTCAATAGAGCTGCTATCAAGCAAATGAATTCGCTCCTCTCCTCTCCTAGCTACAAAAAGTTAGACCAAGACAATCCTCCTTTATTGGATCAATAAAGGACGCTAACTAAGAGCGCATAATAGTTGTACAAATTTCAATGCTTAGAATTAGGTATTGAAATTTGTTTTTTATTAATGCAGCACGTGCAACGTGTCACGTGCTACATTAAAAATGTAACGTGTCACTTGCTATTTTGATTTTCTAAACTTATCTTGCACTTGTTAAATGACCAATGAAACGCAACACGTTGCACGTGTAACGTGTTATTATTAATATAGAAATGGCAAAAATAGTAGCTTTTGGAAATCAAAAAGGAGGTGTTGGTAAGAGTACAGTAGTGGCACTTACAGCCAATGCTTTGGCTCAAGCACCTTTTAATATTAATCTATGTGTAATAGATACCGATAGACAACAAAGCTTGACAGAGGCACGTAGTTTTGATGTAGAGGAAGGGGAAGCAAGCCCCTATCCTATTTATGGGATGACGGTAGAGGAATTGCAAGACCAGATTTATGACTTGGACAAAAAATATGATCTCATCATCTTGGACACCGCTGGGCGATTAGATCACAAAGTTGCCGTTGAGCAACAGCAAATTACCAAGGCACTGATGTATGCGGATTATTTGTTTATTCCTTTTAGAGCGGGGAGCTTCAATTTGGAAGCCAGCATGGAATATCTCAAGATGGCTTATAGCTTGGAGCAATTGCGTGCTACTAGTACACGCCCCTTGCATTATGTAGGGTTTATCAATTTTTATAGAGATCGTTCTAAGACCAATGCTTTTTTGGTTTCTGAAATCGACCATCTCAAGGGGCAAGGAATGCGTTTTATGAATTGTCATTTGCGTCATTACACGCTATTTGAGGAAGCCGACACCCTCACTTCTTATTACAATGTTAATACCACCAACAAAGCTAAATTAAACTTTACGGTATGGCTCAATGAGTGGTTAAAAATTATAAAAAATGGCTAAGAAAAAACGTTCTAGAACATCTGATTTTTCTTTGGGTCAGAATATGCCTGTAGGCGGATTGCCCACCAAAGAGAGTATTAATAAAACAATAGCCGAAGCCACCCAACAGGAATCTGCTCCTGCCCGTGAAAAGCGCATTCCTTTTACCACAGCACTCACCCCCCTTAATAGGGCATTGTTAGAAACTGCCGCCCATGAGGGAAGAGGAAGCGTGGCCGATGTACTCAATCGTGCTTTGGAGCATTATTTTAAGGAAACAGCTCCCGTGCTCAACAAGGAAATGGAGGCTATTTTTACTAAGATTTATCAATCTAAAGTAAAATAAAAAGCACGTGCAACGTGTCACTTGTCAAGTGACACGTTGCACGTGCTAAAAACAACTAATAGCCATGAAAGCCACTATTACATCTATAAAATTAAAAGGCCCATTAAAGTTTTTTCTCTTGTCGTGGAAAGCATTGCATATTATTAGACAATTGAAAACTACCAATTGCAAAGCATTTAAGAAAAGGGGTATTTGGACAATGCACTATACGATGACACTGTGGAATAGTAAGGAGGAACTGAGGGCATTTTCGGAGAGTGGGGCGCATTTGGAAGCCATGAAAATGAGCAAGGAATTGGCTCAAGAAATTCGTACTATTACTATTGATGCCGAAAAATTGCCCGATTGGAAAACAGCCAAACAATTATTGGAGCAAGGGCATGTGATTAAATACTAAATGACAAGTGACACGTTGCACGTGCAACGTGTCACTTGTACTAATGTACAGATTGATACCATTCTGTTAGGATAGGGCGGACACCACTCAAGAAAAATTCTACTGCAATAACCATCAGGATAAGCCCCATCAAGCGCATCAAAACATTGTTGCCTGTTTCTCCCAAAAAATTGGAAATACGCGTCGATGAAAAGAGGATGATGTAAGTAAGCAGACAGACTAGAGATATTACACCAATTAGAATTAATTTCATATCAAGGGTAGTAGCATCTTCCATCAAAACAATAGCATTAGAAATACACCCAGGGCCGCAAATCATAGGTATAGCTAAGGGCGTAATTGAAATATCTGATACATATTCCTCTACCTCATGCTTGGGAACTTTTACTTTTCCGAGGCGTGCTTGCAGCATGTCTGAGCCCATCTGAAAGAAAATGACCCCACCAACAATTCTAAAGCCATTAACAGAAATTCCAAAAAAATTGAACAACAATTGTCCAGAGAATGCAAAGGCCAAAAGTGTCAAGAAGGCCGCAAACATTGCTTTTCGAGCAGTAAGCCGCTGTTCTTGTGCATCCAAATTGGCCGTCATGGTAATAAAAACAGGCATTACTCCCAATGGATTCATCAAGGAAAAGAACGAAGTAAAACAAAGTAGTGCAAAAGCTAGATTTTCAGTCATAATGATTTTACAGTAATATTAAGTAGTCTTAAAAAAGTAAACGGGCTAAAAAACGATTCTTTTTCCCCAGCTCATCGTTGGAAATACGCGCTGTAACTCGTTACAGCTTTGTTTTCCGCCTCGATCTGAGAAAAAATCTCTCATTTTTTATTACTTCGTGAGCTCGCGTTGCTCGGTTGTACGGTTACTTTTTTGCACCTACTTAATCGTGTTTTTGTAATGTTTTTCAGTTTTCTTTGTGGAGGCAAATGTAGTCTAAAGTGCAAAACAGAAGATTATTTTTTTAGAAAAACTTGTTTTATTAGAAAATAAACCTAAACAATGCCTCTAAAAAGATTTTTTATCTATTTTGTTTATTAAACAAGCCACCAAAAAGAAAAATTGTCTGATGATAAAACTTGATAGTATAGATCATAAAATTTTAAAGCTATTACAAGCCAATGCCAATTTGACGACCAAGGAAATTGCAACAGAGTTGGGATTGAGCAATACACCAACTTACGAGCGTATAAAACGTTTACAACGCCATAAAGTAATTGTGAAGTCAGTGGCTCTAATTGATAGAAAACAAGTAAATTGCAATCTGATAGGCTTCTGTAATGTCTCACTCGACCAGCACAGCAAGCAGAGTTTGGAGCAATTTGAGAATGATATTGTACATTTTGAAGAGGTCTTAGAGTGTTACCATATAACAGGAAAATACGACTATATGTTGAAAGTGGCGGTTAAGGATATGGAAGCTTATCATAAGTTTACGTTTAATCATTTGGCAAGTTTGGAGAATGTAGGCAATGTACACACCATTTTTGTAATGAAAGATGTGAAGTACAGCACGGCCTACCCATTGCCTATTTCTAAATAGACCAAACCAATAGCACGATGAAAATATTTACCATTGTTTGTTTTTTGCTTTTGCAGCTCCACTCAGCACAAGCCCAAAAGTTGAAAGCATTTTTTAACTCGTCTAAAATAGAAACAACGTTTGTAGGATTGGATTTTTCCAATGTCAGATTAGTAGGAGTAGAGGGCTTTACGGATCCTCCCAAAATTCAGAGCTATTATTTTCCTGCTTGGAATGGTTTATTAGTTGCTGAAATGAGCAAGTATGATATAAAGGGAGCTTTTGCCAAAAGCAATTTGCAGTATGATTTGAGTGTGGTAGAACCATTAAATGAAGAAGTAGAATATTTGGATTTAGTAGTGTCTACACCTCCACCATCTTTTACAGAGCAGCAAATTCAGAAAATGGTTAGAAATTATGACACCAAGAACCTAAAGGGTGACTATGGAATTAGTTTTATCTTTCATAGTTTAAACAAACTTCAGGAGCGTGCTTATATGTACATCGTTGTGTTTAATCCAAAGAACAAAAAAGTACTTTTCTCCAAGAGAATGTCGGGTAGAGCGCGTGGTTTTGGCTTTAGAAATTATTGGGCTGGAGCGATTTATGATGTTCTGAAACAAATCAAGAAGCAAGAGTTCAGAAAGTGGCGCAAAGAGGTAGGGAAATAGCCTGAGATGGCCGCAAAAAAAGAGATCCTAGTATAGATTTTGGATTAAAATATGTTGGCAATAAAATTAAGACGGAGTAAAAAAAAAAGCTATCTAATAACACGTGCTAAATGACACTTTAAACGTGTAACTTGTAACATGATTGTTGTCTATTTATATCATAATACTTTAATAGAAAAGGATTTAACTGCTAAATCCCCCCAACTTCCTTTAATCCTTCAGCAAAGAATAAACAAGCACAAACGACTTAGGAACCGCTTAAACTCTTTGGCAGGCTATCTATTGCTGCAACATGCGCTCCAAGAACATCAATTGAACATCCAAGAGCTTCAATTCACTACCATAGGCAAACCTTATTTGGCAGATAATAAGGTTTCTTTTAGTATTAGCCATAATGCCAATTGGGTTGGCGTATGTCTGATGAACAAAGTAGGAAAAATAGGTATAGATATCCAAACGCTCAAAACCTTTCATCCTATAGAAAACACCTTTGCTTTTTTCTCTACTGTAGAACAACAAGCTATTTTGACAAGCAAAACCCCACAGCAAACCCTCATCCATTATTGGTCAAAAAAAGAAGCACTCATAAAAGCAATAGGGGGAAAAATGTTTGAAGAAGCCAACTCCACCAATGTCACTCCATCTCACTGCAACTGGAAAGGCAGTACTTTTTATTGGACATTGATTCCCAACAATTTTAATGCTGCAATATGGATAGCAAGTAATCAAGAGGAAGAAAAAATTTTACAAAAAAAAGTGCTTTTCTTGTGAACAAAAAATATTAAGCACTTGAAAAAATGTTCACGTTACCACTTGATAACGTGAAAAAAGAATTACATTTGACCTGTCCAATTCAATAATCTATTTCAAGAAAAATAATAATGGCCGACCCACAAGAACAAGGCAAAAAGAAAAGAGGTCGTCCAAAACTCAAAGAAGCACGTGTCCCCTTCACCACCTCATTGGTAGCCAAAAACAAAGGTAAGCTAGAAGTTTTATCTAGTGTGCGTGGCCAACGCAAGGCAGATGTTTTAAACGAGATTTTGGATTATTACTTTAAGAATGTCATCAATTCCAAAGAAAAAGATTTGCTCGATTCTCTTTAAGAATTTGACCAAACTTTGCTCTTAACAACATTGCTAAAACACAGCAACCAAACAAAAATGATAACAGTAGGCGACAAACGACTCAAATTGTACGATTTTGAACGCATTGTCCTAAATAATGAATGCGTCGAGTTGAATCCCCAAGCCCTAGCGAAAGTAGAAGCTTGTCATAACTTTTTAAAAGATTTTGCAGCCAATAAAGTAATTTATGGAATCAATACAGGGTTTGGTCCAATGGCTCAATATAAGATTGCCGACCATAAGCGGGTACAACTTCAGTATAACCTTATTAGAAGTCACTGCACAGGTATGGGGCAACCACTAGCTGACGTGCTTGTACGTTCTGCTATGCTCTGTCAGCTCAATACCATGATGCAAGGCAAATCTGGTATTGTCACCAAGGTTCCAACACTCATTGCACAATTCCTCAACGAAAACATATATCCTATCGTCTTTGAACACGGTGGGGTAGGAGCTAGTGGCGATTTGGTTCAATTGGCTCACCTAGCTTTGGGCTATATTGGCGAAGGAGAAGTAAAACACCAACAACAAACTTTTTCCTGTTCCCAACTTCTACAAAAAAAGAATATCACCCCATTATCTATTCAACTAAGAGAAGGTCTTTCTTTGATGAATGGCACTTCTGTGATGACAGGAATTGGTTTTGTCAATGCTTGCCAAGCCAAAAATCTTATCAGTTGGTCTTTGGTGGCTTCTGCTTTGCTCAATGAATTGGCGAGTGCTTATGACGACCACCTTTCTCAACCGCTCAATCATGCAAAACAACATGGTGGCCAACGCCATATTGCACAAGTGCTTAGAGAGATGCTAGACGATAGTCAATTGATGCAAAACCGCCAAAAACATCTTTATAATAACGAGGTTCAGGAAACCGTCATTAGCAAAAAAGTACAGGAGTATTATTCCTTGCGCTGTTTGCCACAAATTATAGGTCCCATCTATGATACTTGGCGACACTGTGTACAAACCCTAGAAAATGAAGTCAATTCTGTCAATGATAATCCCGTGGTAGATGTAGAAAGTGGCAATGTTTATCATGGGGGCAATTTTCATGGCGATTATGTTTCTCTAGCTATGGATCATTTGCGTCTAGCAATTACTAAATTATCCATGTTGGCCGAACGACAACTCAACTTCTTGCTCAACCATCACATCAATGGTATCCTTCCCCCATTTGTCAATTTAGGAGAATTGGGCTTTAATTTTGGCGTGCAAGGGGCACAATTTACAGCTACCTCTACTACTGCCGAAAATCAAATGCTGTCCAATTCTATGTACGTGCATAGTATTCCTAATAATAACGACAATCAGGATATTGTTAGCATGGGCACCAATGCAGCTTCGGCTACACGCAAGGTTATTGAGAATGCCTATCAGGTACTATCTATAGAATTTATGGCGATTGTTCAAGCCATTGAATACTTGCAGGTAGAGGATAAATTGAGTACTTATACCCACTCCCTTTACCAAAAAATCAAACAATTGACCCCACCTTTTGCAGAGGATAATCCTTTGTACAAACGCACAGCAGCAGTCAAAAATTTCTTACAAAAAGAACGCCTAAGCATTCTAGAAGAAAAAGCTATTAATACTGTTGTTTAATCTAAAACTATAATTAGTACGATCAATAGTCTATTGGTCAAGAAACTATATACTTATATGAAGTACGCCTTAGTAACAGGAGGATCAAGAGGAATAGGCCGCGCTATTTGCGAAAAACTAGCCGAAATGAATTACCATATTTTGGTGAATTATACCAGCAATGAAGCCGCCGCCCAAGAAACAGCCCAATTGGTAGAAGCCAAAGGAAGCCAAGCGACTTTGTTGCGTTTTGATGTCGCCAATAAGGCGATGGTAGAAGAGGTATTGGGGGGCTGGATGGCAGCACACGAAGACACTCCTATAGAAGTCCTCATCAACAATGCTGGCTTTAGAAAAGACGCTTTGTTTATGTGGATGGAAGAAGAACTTTGGCAATCTGTCCTTGATGTGAATGTGGCTGGTTTTTATAATGTAACCAAACCTATTTTTGCCAAAATGCTCACGCACAGATATGGCCGCATTATTAATATTGTTTCCTTGTCTGGCATCAAGGGTATGCCGGGGCAAACCAATTATTCGGCGGCCAAAGCGGCCGTTATTGGTGCCACCAAAGCACTAGCTCAAGAGGTTGGCCGCGCCAAAATAACCGTCAATGCTGTTGCTCCCGGTTTTATCAAAACCGATATGATTCAAGATATTGACGAGAAAAAATATCGCTCTATTATTCCGCTTCGTCGCTTTGGGCAGGCAGAAGAAGTAGCCGATTTGGTGGCTTTCTTGGCTTCCGAAAAAGCAGGCTATATCACAGGCGAAGTTATTTCTATCAATGGTGGTTTACACACCTAAGCTATATAAACAGATGAATAGAGTTGTCATTACAGGAATGGGTATTTACTCTTGCTTAGGCACCAACCTAGCAGAAGTTCGGGAAGCACTCCAAGCTGGTCGTTCTGGTATTGGTATTGATCCTTTGCGTCTCGAAATGGGCTACAGCTCTGCCCTAACAGGTATACTGCCTCAACCCAACCTCAAAAAAATGCTCAAACGCCGAATGCGCGTGGGCATGGGCCAAGAAAGTGAATATGCTTATTTGGCTACTATAGAAGCCTTCAAAGAAGCAGGTATTGATGATGCCTTTTTAGATAGTCGTCCTATTGGTTTGTTGTATGGTAATGATAGCACGGCCAAATCGGTCATAGAAAGCAATGACAAATTGCGTGAAGTCAAAGACACGGCTCTAATGGGTTCGGGTAGTATTTTCAAGTCTATGAATTCTACCATCAATATGAACCTATCGACCATATTTCGCCTCAAGGGCATTAATTTTACGGTTAGTGCAGCTTGTGCCAGTGGCTCCCATGCCATAGGATTGGGCTATATGTTTATCAAACAAGGGTTGCAAGATGTGGTGGTTTGTGGAGGTGCTCAAGAGGTTAATGCTTGGGCAATGGGAAGTTTTGATGGCTTGGGTGCTTTTTCGGGGCGCATGGATGCCCCTAGTAAAGCCTCTCGGCCCTTTGATGTGGGGAGAGATGGATTGGTGCCTAGTGGGGGTGGAGCTACTGTTATTCTGGAAAGCTATGATTCGGCTGTAGCTAGAGGCGCCCATATTTTGGGCGAAGTGATTGGTTATGGTTTCTCGTCCAATGGCTTGCACATCTCTCAGCCTAGTGTAGAAGGGCCTGAACGTTCTTTAAGAATGGCCTTGCAACAAGCTAATATAGCCGCCAATACTATTGATTATGTCAATGCTCATGCTACTTCCACGCCACTGGGCGACAAGCACGAGGCAATGGCCTTGAGCGCAATTTTTGGAGGCGACAATTGCCCTTATATTAGTTCTACCAAATCTATGACAGGGCACGAATGTTGGATGGCAGGAGCAAGCGAAATTGTATACAGTTTGCTCATGATGCAACACTCTTTTGTAGCACCCAATATCAATTTAGAACAAGTAGCCGAAGAGGCGAAACCGCTCAATATTCCGACAAAAACTGTCCAACATAATATTAATACCTTCTTGTCCAACTCCTTTGGGTTTGGAGGCACTAATTCCTCATTAATTATACAAAAAATCAATTAAACCATGAATAGAACAGAAATTATAGAAATTGCCAACAGCTTTTTGATAGATGAATTTGAAGTAGATCCTGCTGATATTGTACTAGAAGAAAACCTACACGAAACCCTAGACTTAGATAGTTTGGATTATGTAGATTTGGTGGTGGTTATTCAAAGTCACTTTGGGTTCAAACTTACAGCCGAGGACTTCAAAGGTGTGGATTCCTTTGATGATTTCTACACCATGATCGAGGAGCATCTAGCTATACACACTCAGGCAAAGGTCTAAACCCTAGGAAATAAAAATGGCTAATTGGAAAGGAAAAACTAGAGGTGGTTTATTGGGATACCAAATTTTTGTATTCCTAATTCGCTATGCAGGGCTTAGAGCTGCTTATAGCTTGCTGCTGTTTGTAGCCTTCTATTTTGTTTTCTTTTCGCCCACGGCCAGTCGTTCTATTTATTCTTTTTTTAGAAAACGATTGGGCAAAGGGCTTTTGACTAGTCTTTGGGGCATTTATAGAACCTACTGGGCTTTTGGTCAAGCACTGATTGATCGAACGGCTGTTTTGGCGGGTTTTAGCAATAAATTCACCTATGACTTTGATGGCGAACCCCACATCCATGAGATGGCCGAAGCAGGCAAGGGAGGCGTACTATTGAGTATTCATGGTGGCAATTGGTCTATGGCTGGCTCTATGCTAGAGGAAAATGTAGGCCACAGTGCCCGTATCAATATTGTTATGCTCGAAGCAGAACACAAAAAGATACAAGCCTTTCTCAAAAATATCCAAGTCAAGCAGGCGGCCAATATTATTGGAATAGGAGAAGATTTTTCGCATATCATTGCTATGGGTAGCGCTTTGCGCCAAGGGGAATTGCTGTGTATGCACGGCGATCGTTTTTTGCCGGGGGCAGCAACCATTGAAGTTGATTTTTTGGGAGCAACTGCCCATTTTCCAGCAGGCCCTTTCCAATTAATTAGCCGTATGAAAGTGCCTTACAGCTTTGTTTTTGCCTTCAAAGAAAAGAGTAGTCATTATCATTTTTATGCGACACCTGTACAACAAGAACCAATTACACCGCAGGCAGCTGCCCAGCAATTTGCACAAGAAGTAGAAACCCAACTCCAAAAATATCCTTATCAATGGTATAATTTTTATGATTTTTGGGCAACGCCTTCTACTACTAAGAAAACCAACTTACAAACAAGCAATGAATAATTCAACACCACTAGCCGAGGGGGCTGCCCTGCTGCAATGGATTCCACAAAGAGCACCAATGGTATTGATAGACAAAGTTTGGTCGGCCGATGCTACACAGGCCACCACTAGTTTATTGGTTCAAGAAGCTACTATTTTTTGTGAGAATGGCTATTTGCAAGCACCAGCATTGGCCGAAAATATTGCCCAAACAGCAGCCGCACAAGCAGGCTTTTTGGCGCAGCAACAGGGTATTGAGGCGCCTGTTGGTTTTATTGGAGCTATGAAAAATTTGGTCATTGCAGCGCTGCCCGCTGTAGGCGAAGAATTACAAACACAAATTACAGTAGAAAATAGCATTCTAAATTTCACCCTCATCAAAGGAGTTTCCAAAGTAGGAGAACGTTTGATAGCCGAGGTAGAAATGAAAATTTTTATTGCAGAAACAACTACCTAAAAAGAAGAATTAGAGGCATGGCAAAAGCAAGAAGGGGACAGCGCAAACGAATGACAGGCAAAACACTAACACATAGTTTTGAGCAAGCCATTAAGTTTAGTGAAGTAGATTCTATGGGGGTGGTCTGGCATGGGCATTACATCCGTTTTTTTGAAGATGGACGAGAGGCATGGGGCCAACAATATGGCATTACCTACTTGGATGTAGCCAACAATGGTTTTGTTATTCCTATTGTTAGTATGCACTGTGAGAATATGAATCCATTGTTGTATGGCGACACGGCCATTATCGAAACCACTTTTATAGATAGCCCTGCTGCTAAGTTGTATTTTGATTATAAAATTTATAGAAAAAAAGATGGAGCATTAGCCGCTACAGGCACTACTACACAAGTTTTTTTAGATGAAAATCGAGCATTGTACTTAACCATTCCTGCTTTTTATGAAGCATGGAAAAAACGCTGGAATTTGATCTAATTACAACCCAAAACCAACAACTTGCTCTACAAGAACAAAATATGCAACAACCAACTATATATTGCCTAGCAGATAATTTGACCACTGCATTGGGATTTACAACAGCCGACAACCTGACTCAAATACGAGCAGAACAAACGGGAGTGCATGTACACCACTCTACCGCCTTGTATCCTGATCCTGTTTGGGTGTCCAAGATTGATCCTGACTTAGAAGCTACTCATATCCAACAGCTTTCTAAGGCCAACAATTACACCCGCTTAGAGCAATTGTTTATTTGGTCCATTCAGGAGGCAGCCCAACAAATAGCCTTAGACCTCAGCCAAAAAGACACCTTAATTATCTTAGCTTCTACCAAGGGGAATATTGATGTATTGGAGGACAAAGCAGCCCCCGCATTTAGCAAAGAACGTTCGTATTTGGGGGCAATGGCTGCAGCAGTGCAAGCCTATTTTAAGCAGCCCAATACGCCTGTAGTGGTCTGCAATGCTTGTATTTCGGGGGTGTTGGCCTTGGATATTGCCAAACGCTACTTGAGAGCAGGACGTTACAAGCAGGTGGTGGTAGCTGGCGGCGACTTGGTAACAGAATTTACCCTATCAGGCTTTCAATCCTTCAAGGCCATGAGTCCCGGCCCTTGCAAACCGTTTGATGCTGCTCGTGCTGGCATCAATTTGGGCGAGGGGGTAGGCACTCTAATTTTGGGCACACAGCCCAACACCCAAGCAGCTCCTTCCATTGTACTCAAAGGAGGTGCTTCCTCCAATGATGCCAATCATATTTCGGGCCCTTCCAGAACAGGCGAAGGACTGCACATTGCCATACAGAAAGCCCTCAAAGATGCCCAGAGCCAAGCCCAAGAAATGGACTATTTGTCCATGCACGGCACCGCCACCCCATACAATGATGAAATGGAAGCCAAGGCTTTGGCTACTGCCCAATTGCAAAACGTACCTCTCAATAGTCTAAAGGGCTATTTTGGACATACCTTGGGGGCTGCTGGACTGATTGAAAGCATTATTGCTACTTGGTCTTTGCGAGAAAATCAATTGTACTGTTCCTTGGGTTTTGAAAACTTGGGGGTTTCTGTGCCTTTAAATATTATTCGTCAAACACAAACACAAAAGCTACAAAGTTGCCTCAAAACTGCATCAGGTTTTGGAGGCTGCAATGCAGCAATTGTATTCTCAAAACAAGCCTAAATGGAAACTACTACTACGGTTCAATCCTTAGGCTCTTGTACCATTACCCAAGGCCAAATTCTGCACAATCAAGCACTTTGGTTGGAGGAGCAAAAATTGTCTTTTGGCAAATTTATAAAACAAGCTTATCGCCAATTGGACTGGAATTATCCTAAGTTTCACAAAATGGATCGCCTTTGCAAATTGGCAACCGTTACAGCTAGAATCTTGCTACAAAATGGGGCTTTGGATGATTATGAATCTGAAGATATTGCTGTTGTTATTGCCAACAAAACAGCTACTTATCATACAGATAGCAAGCATATTGCCTCTATCCAAGATCGAGACCATTATTATCCTAGTCCTGCTGTATTTGTATACACCTTGCCCAATATTTTGGTGGGGGAGTTGTGTATTCAATATAAGATCAAGGGGGAGGCGGCCTTCTTTATTCAAGAACAAGCCAATTTGCCTTTTTTGATGGACTATAGCCAATTATTACTAGAAAGTGGAGCAGCCAAAATTTGCCTCACTGGTTGGGTAGAGTATACAGAAGCACATTATCACTCAGAATTACACCTATTAAAAATTAACTAAAATCAATATACAAACATGAAAGATTTAATAGAGAAGCTAAAGGTTCAAGTAATCCAACAACTCAATTTGGAAGATGTAGAGCCAGCAGAAATTGATCCTAATGAAAACTTATTTGCAGCAGACAATGAGTTGGGATTGGATTCTATTGATGCCTTGGAATTGATTGTTTTGCTCGACAAAGAGTACAACATCAAAATCAAGAATGCAGAGGAAGGTAAAAAGGTGTTCCAATCCTTGACCACTATGGCAGAATACATTGCACAACACCAATCCTAATTTTGATTCATGGCTTCGTCAACACGCGTCTTTATTACTGGAATAGGTTGTATTTCTGCTATTGGTCAGAACGTGTCTGCCACCATCCAAAACCTCAAAGCTGGGGTTTCGGGAGCTGGCCCTATCCAACAATTGCAAACACAACATAGGGGACAATTGCCCCTTTGTGAAGTGCCTTATAGCAATGCTGAATTAGCGGCCTTATTGCCTGCACTGGCTCCTAACGGTCGTTATACACGCACCACTTTATTGGCTTTGTTGGCTGCTCAGGAAGCTTGGCAACAAGCAGGCAGCCCTGCCCTCAACACAGGGATGACAGGCGTATTTTCGGGCAATACAGTGGGAGGCATGGACTTGAGTGAGCATTTTTATGGGGAGTTTTTGCAAGACCAACAGCAAGGGGATGTCAAGACATTATTGACGCATGAATGTGGAGAAAGCACGCAACAAATTGCAGATTATTTGCAAGCTACAGGCATGATTGCAACCATTAGTACCGCTTGTTCTTCGGCGGCCAATGCCATTATGCTAGGGGCTAGATTGCTCAAAAGTGGGCGCATCCATCGGGCAATTGTAGGTGGGGTAGATGCCTTGACCAAGTTTACTGTCAATGGATTTAATGTATTGCAAATCTTGGATCATGACTTGAGCCAGCCTTTTGATGAAGCTAGGCGAGGACTCAACTTGGGCGAGGGGGCTGGTTTTTTGGTCTTAGAAACAGCAGCAACAGCCCCCAAAGAAAGGCAACTGGCCGAATTGGTGGGCTATGCCAATAGCAATGATGCTTTTCACCAAACTGCCTCTTCTCCTGATGGTACCGGGGCTTATTTGGCTATGAAAGGAGCTTTGGAGCAAGCCGAACTGCAACCCAGTGCTATTGATTACATCAATGTACACGGCACAGGCACAGCCAATAATGACTTATCTGAAGGCATGGCAATACAACGTTTGTTTGGGGCAGATATTCCAACCTTTAGTTCTACCAAGGCAGCCACAGGGCACACCTTAGGAGCAGCAGGAGGCATAGAAGCCGTGTTTTCGGTCATGGCCTTGCAAGAGCAGGTAGTTTATCCCAATTTGCGTTTTGAAACCCCCATTGCAGCCCTTGAGCAGACACTCACTCCAGCCACCAGCACCCAATCCAAAACCATGCAATACATTTTGTCCAATTCTTTTGGTTTTGGTGGCAATACCTCTTCCTTGATTTTCAAAGCAGTTTAATTTATGCAGCCAAAAGCTATTTACATCAATGCTTACAGTTCTATTTCTGCCCAAGATAGTTTTTATAAGAATTGGGAGGAAATAGCCCAGCCTACTGGCTCCTTTTTAGATGCTCAAGAACCTCAATACAAGGATTTTTTATCCAGAAAACAATTGAGACGTATGAGTAGAGTGGTTAGGATGGGCTTGTCAACAGCCCTACAAGCCTTGGAACAAGCCGAGCAACCTACTATTGATGCCATTGTATCGGGTACGGCTTGGGGCTGTGTACAAGACACCGAAAAATTTTTGGAAGCTCTAATTGTCAACCAAGAACAATATTTAACCCCTACCGCTTTTGTACAATCTACTCACAATACTGTAGCCGGTCAAATTGCTTTATTGCAAGGTAATAATGGCTATAACATGACCTATGTACAAGGCAAGGTTTCGTTTGAGTTGGCCTTAATTGATGCCTTGTTGTTATTAGAACAAACACACACTCAAACGGTCTTGGTCAATGGCTTGGATGAATTGACTCCCAATCTAAAAATTATGCTAGAACGGCTGCACTGTGCCCAAGCTCAACAAGTGATGGGAGAGGGGGCCAGTTGTTTTATTCTAAGCAAACAAGCTACCACCACTAGCAAAGCCTGTTTAATAGGTTGCAGCAGTGCCTATCTACCACAAGGTCAAGCAGCTCCCCCTTGGTCAGCTTTATTGGCGCAAGCCAATTGCCAAGCTGAGGATATTGATTTGCTCTTGTGTGGGCAAGCCCCAACAAAAGAGGTGCAAGCCATTTTTAAGCAAGCAACCAGTTGTTCTTATAGTAAACTCTGTGGTCATTATCCCACCAATGCAGCTTTTGCAATGGGATTGGGTATTGAGTTATTACAAAAAAACAAGCAAGTGCAACAAGCTTTGGGGCTGCAAGGTGATTTTCCCAATCGTCTAGCTATTTATAATCAAGAAGGCCAACATAGAGCCTTGATTGTATTAGAAAAAGTAAAACAATAGTATGAAACCATTTCCTATATTTTTGCGGGCGAGAGCATTGGGAACAGGCTTATTATTGGGCTTGCTGCTGCTTTATGTCTTGGCAAGTCCTTGGTGGGGATATGCCTTGTTGCTTGGAATGGCGTTTGGTATTGCTTATTGGGGCACCACCCAAATTACCAGTCACTTTTATTTGCCCACTCATTGTTATGGAAATACCAGCCAACGCCAACAAATTGCCTTGACCTTTGATGATGGCATCTTGGAGCCTGAACAAACCCAACAAATTTTAGCCATTTTGGAGCATTATCGTGTTCCTGCTACTTTCTTTTGTGTGGGTAAGAATATACAAAGTCCTATTCAGCAAAGCTTGCTACAGCAAATACACCAAGCAGGGCATTTGATTGGCAATCATACCTTTAGTCATGCTAATTTATTTGACTTTTATGGCAGCAAAAGGATTTTAGAAGAAATACAACAAACAGATGTTTTGATTTATGATTCGATAGGACAACAACCTTTGTTTTTTCGGCCACCTTATGGGATTACGACCCCCAATATTGCCAAGGCATTGCAACAATTGCCTCACCAAACTATTGGCTGGTCGGTGCGTTCCTTGGATACGGTTATCAAAGATGAAACACAACTGCTCCAGCGTCTAAAAAAACAACTGCATTCAGGAGCTATTATTTTATTACACGACCATATCAAAACCCTGCCTACTGTTCTACCTTTGTTTTTGGACTATGTTTTGAAAGAAGGCTATACCATAGTTGGTTTGGACAAATTATTACAATTGCCGGCCTACCAACACTAACCAATCCACTTGTTTAAAACTATTAGCTTATGCAATCTATATTATCCTTTTTTACCCTACTTTTTTGTGGTTTAATGTTTCCATTTTTGGGACAGGGGCAATCCTTTCGTCCTATGAAAGACAGCAAAGCTTTTCAACAAGCACTGCACAAAGTTGCCGCCCAAACCAAGGCTTTAGAAAGTGATTTTACCCAAATCAAGCATTTGGATGTTTTGTCTGAGGATATTGAATCTACAGGTAAATTGCTGTACAAGGCCGATAACAATTTGCGATGGGAATACCATGCGCCCCTCAATTATCTGATTGTACTCCACCAAGGAAAAGTAAGTATTAAGGATGAGGATAAAGTAAGCTCTTATGACTTGTCGGGCAATCAGACCTTTGAAAAGATTAATCAGATGATTATTAGCAGCATTCAAGGAGATTTATTGCTAGAGGAACAAGATTACAGATATGAATTTAAGGAAAGTAACCAACAATATTTAGTAGAATTATACCCCAAACAGGCCAAGGTTCAGGAATTTATGCAGCGCATTCAGGTTTATTTTTCTAAGAAGGATTACAGTGTGCAACAGCTTCAGATGGTGGAGCAATCTGGGGATTTTACCCGTATTATTTTTAAGAACAAAAAAATCAATGGCACTATCTCCGATACAGTTTTTAGGATTAATTAGTTGTTGCTTATTGTTGGCCTGCCAAACTCCCAAGAGCTTACAACCTTTGGAAGATGGACAAAAAGTAATTCTTAGCCACAAGGATTTTAAACCGGTGTTTAAGGATAAGGCTACTTCCTTTTTGTTTAAAACTACCTTGAATTTTGGTAAAAATATACAGCAAGGTGGGTTATTGGCCCTCAAAAAAAGCTCTGAACAACATTATCGAGCTATTTTTATGACCAAGTTTGGCTTGACTTTATTTGATTTTGAATTTGGAGCACAGGGTTTTATTGTACACAAGGCATTAGAACAAGTCAACAAGCCTATTTTATTGCAAATTATTCGCCAAGATCTGGAATTGTTATTAGCCAGAAATATCATTGGGCAATCGGCTCAAGTATTTGAAAAAGAGCAATTGGTAGACAAAAAGAGGATTCTAAAAATAAGGCAAAAAGGCCAATCCCTCTTTTATGTGCAAGATTTACAACAGCAACTAACCAATATTCATCGGGCGCGTGCTGTTAGCATACAATTGTCCAAATATAACTTGGACATACCACGCTTTATAGATATTCAGCATCATCAGGTGCCTTTGCGTTTGCGCCTCCATTTTCTGAAGTAAGTATTAATTATGACCACTACATTCGTTGATTTTTATACTATAATTGAGCAACAACAAGAGGCTGATATTGCTATCTTTGAATTGGGTTTGAATGCCGAGCATCCGATTTACCAAGGACATTTTCCCAACCAGCCTGTTATGCCGGGGGTCTGTATGTTGCAATTGGTAACAGAACTCACCAGCAAGGCATTGGGACAGTCCTTACAGCTCAAAAAAGCGAGTCAAGCCAAGTTTTTAGTTCCTGTAGTTCCTGAACAATTCCCTCAAATTCAGCTCAAAACACGTTTTGTAGCTCAAGAAGAACAAATGTGGAAAGTCACGGCTAGTATTCAGAGAGCCGAGCAAATATTTTTTAAATTCAAAGGCATATTGGCCTTATAATATATTGTTTTATGTTATCCCCCCAACAATGTGCAGAGCAGTTACACCAAAGCAGTTGCCTTGTTGTTGTTCCTACTTATAATAATGCTTCTTCCTTAAAAGAAGTAATAGACTCTATATTGCCTTATACCACTTACCAATTGGGTACACAACATGCCCTGCAACACCTACTAGTGGTCAATGATGGGTCTACAGATGCTACTAGTGAGCTTCTAAAGGACTATCCATCAATTTTGCAATTGAGCTACGAGCACAATGCAGGCAAAGGAATAGCTCTGAGACGAGCCTTTGATTTTGCCCGAGAAAAAGGCTTTCAATATGTGATTACCTTGGATGCAGATGGGCAGCACTTTGCCCACGATATTCCCACTTTTGTAGAAGCCATTCCCCAACATCCAGCCGCCATTATTATTGGTTCTAGGAATATGGGACAAGAAAATGTACCCACCAAAAGCAGCTTTGGAAACAAATTTTCTAGTTTTTGGCTTTGGGTAGAAACAGGCATCAAACTACAAGATACCCAATCGGGTTTTCGCCTCTATCCTGTTCAAGACCTTGAAAACCTATCTTTTGTAACCAGACGTTATGAGTTTGAAGTAGAAGTATTGGTAAGAGCAGCTTGGGAGGGCATTGATTTGCTGTGTTTGCCCATTGAGGTCTATTACCCTCCTCCAGAAGAACGAGTGAGCCACTTTCGCCCTTTTTGGGATTTCTTGAGAATTTCTGTTTTGAACACCTTTTTGTGCTTGGCTGCTTTTCTGTGGTTTCGGCCTAGAATGTTGTTTAAGGGCGGAAAAAAAAAAGCACTAGGCAACGCCTAGAAGAAATATTCTTTGGGGTCAATATTTCGATGGCTCAAAAAATCTGGTCAGTAGCTTATGGAGTGTTTTGGGGAATTTTTCCTGCTTGGGGTTTTCAATTGGCCATAGCCATGCCTACAGCTGCCTTGTTTCGATTGCATGTTCCCTTGGTTTTTGTGGCGGCCAATATCAGCATTCCCCCAATGATTCCCTTTATTTTGTATGGTAGTTTTTGGACAGGTGCCTTGGTACTGGGGGGCAATAGAGGCGATTTGAGTTGGGAGCAAATGGGCAATTTGGAAGTAATAAAAACCAATGTTTATCAATATACAGTAGGTGCCATAAGTCTTGCTATTATAGCAGCATTAGTAGCAGCTTTGTTAACGTATTTATTCTTAAATTTTTCTAAATCAAAAACACGTGTCACGTAACACGTTGCACGTGCAACGTGCTTTAATAAAAGTATAATTACCTAAATTTCAGGTATTTAATAATTTAACTTACCCTCATTATGGAGACAATTTTTCTTTCTTTGTATCAGTATTTCCAAGCACACAAAGCACGCTTGGCAATCTTGGTCTTAGCAGTGGTTATGGGGGCAACTGCACTCATTTACACCCGTCTCCAACTGGATGAAAACATTACCAAAGTCATCCCACTCAATGCCGACATTCGCAAAATCAATGATGCTTATCAGAATACTAAATTCTCGGATAATTTAATATTGCACCTCTCTTGGGCAGATACCAATCAAACAGAAAACACGCCCTTATTTTTAGCATTTGCCGATAGTTTGGTAGCTGGTTTTGAACAACTGGATAGCAGTAGCATCAAAGAAATTCGCTATCAAGTAGATCAAGGAGCCATTACAGAATTGTACGATTTATTTTATCAACAATTGCCCCTTTTTCTAGCTCCTGAAGATTATACCACTATTGCCGAACGACTCGACAGCAACAATATAAAGCAATCCCTAAAAAGCGTGTACAAAACCCTGATTTCTCCAACAGGTTTTGTACTGAAAAAACAAGTACTGCGCGATCCTTTGGGCTTGGCAACACTTCCCTTATTGCGCCTACGAGATTTTCAAATTGATGGCAATTATATCTTGCATGAAGGGCGTATTATGACCCGCAACCAAAAAGATTTATTATTTTTTGTTACGCCTACCACAGGTGCAGGAGCCACAGGAGATAATGCTGTTTTGTTGACACAAATGGATGCCATTATCCAAGGGGTAGAAGCTACTTTTGAGGGACAATTTAAGGCTGAGTATATTGGTGGAATTGCTGTTTCGGTAGCCAATGCCGAGCAAATTCAAGAAGATATTTTTAATACAGTAGGAGCGGCTCTAATTGTATTATTGATCTTTATTATCCTATTTTTTAGACGTTTATCTACCCCTTTGCTCATTTTTATTCCTGTGATTATTGGGGCATTGGTAGGACTGGCGGTTTTAGTAGTTATTAAGGAAAGTATTGCCGCCATCTCATTGGGGGTGGGAGCCATTTTATTGGGTATTGCGGTTGATTTTTCGCTGCATGTTTTTACCCATTACAGAGCAGAGGGAACCGTTCGGAAAACCATTAAGGCCATTGCTACGCCCACTATGGTAAGCAGTTTGACCAGTAGTAGTGCATTTTTGTGCTTATTGTACATGTCTTCTGAAGCCTTGCGTGACTTGGGTATTTTTGCAGCGGTGGCGGTTTTTGTAGCCGCTACTATGGCCCTATTGGTCTTGCCCCATTTCCTAAAAGATCAGCCTCATGCTGCACCTATCCAGAAAGGATTCTTAGACAAAATAGCCGCTTATCCCATTGACCAAAATCGTTGGTTTGTGGGTACTGTGGTTGCACTTAGTGTGGGCTTTTTGTTCTTGTATCAACAAGTGTCGTTTGAGGAAGATATGAACAGCATCAACTATCAAACTCCTGCCCTTCAAGCAGCCGAAAAGCGCCTACAAGAGCTGGGAGGAGAAACCCTAAGAAGCAGTTATGTAGTAGCCAGTGCGGATAATAGAGAAGAAGCACTAGAGCAAAACGAACGAGTATTGCAACAATTGCAAACCCTAAAACAAGCAGGCATCATTCAAAATTTCACCTCTGTTAGTCATTTTATTCCTTCTCAACAAGCACAACAAGCCAAAATTGACCAATGGGAGGCATTTTGGACAACAGAAAGAAAAACACAACTGCGCCAATTATTACAAGAAAAAGGAACAGCCTACAAATTTAAGCCCACCACCTTTCAGTCATTTTATGCGTGGTTGGATCGAGATTTTGAGCAGGTAGATTTTTCTTATTTCCAACCCTTGCAAGAGCTGGTTTTAGCTTCGTACAGCACTCAAAAACAGGATCAATTTTCATTGCTTTCTATTGTAAAAATGGAAAATGAACAACGTGCTTTGGTTTACCCAATGTTTGAGCAAGAAGAGCAAATTAGTGTCTTTGACAAGCAGTTTATGGCCGAGCAGTTTGCCCAATCCTTGCAAGATGATTTTAGCACCTTGGTCAATTGGTCGTTTTTGGTGGTGTTTATTTTATTACTAATTGCTTTTGGGCGTTTAGAATTGGCCTTGCTTACCTTGTTTCCTATTCTATTGAGTTGGGAATGGGCCTTGGCTTGGATGGTGATTTTGGGGATAAAGTTCAACCTTGTAAACATCATCATTTGCACCTTTATTTTTGGCTTGGGCATAGATTACAGCATTTTTGTAACCAAGGGCTTACTTCATGAATACCAATATGGAGAACGCATTTTGCCCGCCTACAAAACCTCTATTTTGCTCTCTGCGCTCACTACCCTTTGTGGTATGGGCGTTATGATTTTTGCTTTGCATCCAGCCCTTTTTTCCATTGCTAGTTTGTCTATTATTGGTTTATTATCTATTATAATTATCACCTTCACCCTACAACCACGTCTATTTGGCTTTTTTATTCTAAGTAGAAAAAAACGAGGCTTGCCGCCCTACACCTTGCTCAATTTGATTTCTACTACAGTAGCCTACACCCATTTCTTGTCAGGTTGTTTGGGTTTAACCATTACACAAGCCGCTTTAAGGCTTACCCCACTGCCCAACAATTTCAAGAAATACCACTTTCACAAGCTTATTCAGCTCTTATCCTTGTCCTTGGTACACCTGATGTTTAATGTACGCAAAAAATACATCAATCGCCACCATGCCCAATTGGAACGCCCGGCAGTCATCATTGCCAATCATCAATCCTTCTTGGATATAATGATGATGCTCATGCTCCACCCCAAAATTATCATTATGACCAATGATTGGGTTTGGAACTCGCCTATTTTTGGGCAGGTGATTCGTTTTGCCGATTTTTATCCGAGTAAGGCAGGAGCCGAGCAAAGCCTAGAGCACTTGAGAACACTGACGGAGCAAGGCTATTCTATTGTGGTCTTTCCTGAAGGCACACGCTCGGTTACAGGCAAGATTGGGCGTTTTAAGAAAGGGGCCTTTTACTTGGCCGAGCAATTGGAGCTGGACATTCTGCCTGTGGTTTTTCATGGCACGGGCCATTGCATTCGCAAAAAAGACTTCTTGGTACACGGCACTACTGTTACCATGCAATTTTTAGAACGAATTTCGCCCAAAGCTACAGCGTGGGGCTCTGGCTATTCTGCTCGTACCAAATCCATTAGTCGCTACTTCAAGGAACAATACCAACAATTGCAAACACGCCAAGAAACGCCTGCTTTTTTCTATGATAGTTTGCTCAAAAACTACCTTTACAAAGGGCCTGTATTGGAATGGTATACCCGCATTAAGGTTGGTTTAGAAAACAATTATGAACTGTTTCACCAACTAGTGCCCACCAAAGCACGTATTACTGATATTGGTTGTGGTTATGGTATGATGAGTAATATGCTGCATTTGTTATCCAAGGAACGAGAAATATTGGGTTTGGATTATGACGAAGAAAAAATACAAGTAGCTCAAGAGGGTTATCTCCAAACCCCCAAAGTACAATTTAAAGTAGCTGATGCAAGCACGCTAGATTTGCCTGTTAGTGATGTGTTTATACTAAGTGATGTGCTGCATTACTTGACCCAACAAGAACAAGAAAAGCTACTCCAGCACTGTTTAAGCCAACTCACAGAAACAGGAATGTTATTGATTAGGGATGGAGATAGGGATGTTAAGGAACGCCACCAAAATACCCTTTGGACAGAGCGTTTTTCTACCCAAATATTCAGTTTTAATAAAGTAAAACACCAAGAATTGACCTTTTTTTCGGGGGCTTGGCTGGCTGATTTTGCCCAGCAGCATCAATTGGTTTTGGAGCGCAAAGAGGTGTCTACCAAAACCTCCAATGTATTGTTCATTCTAAAAAAACAACATGGATAATACAACTTATGACATCACCATTATTGGCAGTGGTTTGAGTGGGCTGATTTGTGGCTATATTCTCAGCAAAGAAGGCTACAAAGTGGTTGTGCTAGAGCAAAATAAGCAAGTGGGGGGCTGTTTGCAGACGTTTGTTCGAGACAGGCGCATTTTTGATGTGGGCGTGCATTATATTGGAGGATTAGCCAAAGGGCAAGCCTTGCACCAATACTTTAGTTATTTGGGTATTATGCCACAATTGAAGCTAGAGCAATTGGATGCCGCAGCCTTTGATATTATTCGTTTGGGGCAGCAGGATTATCCATTGGCACAAGGATGGGGACGTTTTGTAGCACAACTCAGCGAGCAATTCCCACAGGAGCAGCAAGGACTACAACACTACCAGCAAGCAGTTCGAGAATGGTGCAAGCAATTTCCCTTGTACAATTTGGATATAGAACGGCCTTATCCCGATAATTGGGAACATCTGGGCATCAATGCCCAACAAAAAATAGCCAGTTTGATTAAGGATCCTACTTTGCAGGCTGTTTTGGGTGGTAATAACTTGCTGTATGCAGGCAATGGAGCCGTTACGCCTTTTCATTTACATGCCTTGGTGCTCAATAGCTATGTGGAAAGTGCTTGGCGTTGTGTAGATGGAGGTTCTCAAATTGCTAGAGCCTTGGTCAAAAACATTCGTGCTCAGGGCGGCGCTATTTACAAACAAAAGGAAGTCGATCATTTTACTTTTAGTAATGGCCATATCAAGGAAGTAGTTTTGACCAATGGAATAGCTATTGCCAGCAAAGCCGTTATTTCTAGCACGCACCCCGCCCAACTTGCTCGTTTTGTACGATACGAAAAAGGGGTATTGCGTAAAGCCTACCTCAAAAGAATTCAGCAGATTAAGCCTACTCCGGGGGTATTTTCTGTGCATTATACCTTAAAACCCAACACTGTTCCCTACATCAATAGCAATTATTATATCCATGAGAACGAACAGGTATGGGAGTCCATTAAAAACAACCAACAACAATGGCCGGGGAGTTATTTGGCGCTGACCCCTCGCAATAGCAAATCGGCCAACTATGCTGATAGTTTTGCCGCACTTACTTATCTGGATTATTCCAAAGTGCAAGCTTGGGCAACAAGTTTCAATACTGTATCTAAGGCCCAAACCAGAGGGGCAGATTATGAGGCATTCAAACAAGAATATGCCGCCCAGCTCTTGGAATTGCTCTACCAACAATTTCCAATACTAAAAGGCAATGTACTCCAAAGTTATGTCTCTACACCTTTGTCTTTTAGAGACTACACAGGCAGTCCCACAGGTTCTTTTTATGGTTTTGAACGCAATTACCAAACCCCTATGCACACAGCTTTGGCCGTCCAAACCCGCATTCCCAATCTTACCTTAACAGGACAAAATGTGAATATGCACGGTATTTTGGGGGTGACAGTCAGTGCTGTTTTGGCTTGCTTAAACTTTGTAGATCGAAAAAAATTACTCACTGATATTATTACCGCTTCTTAGTTATGAGGACACTTATAAAATGGGGAAAACGTTTTTTGTATCTTTTATTAATCCTAGTCATAGCACTATTTGCTGTAGATTGGTGGTTGGATTTAACACCACCCAGCATAGCCGACCAAGGTGCTTGGCAACTGGAACGAACCCAAGTAGACGAACATTTTTATACTATTGATAAGAATTGGCTGAGAAAAAACAAAGCTGGACTTTGGGAGGCGTATGTGGAGGGAAAGCCTTTTGAACGAGGGGCTATTTTGGGCAATTTGGCTCAAGAACTAGTTGTACAGCAAGAAGTTTACTTTGTGCAACAGATTCAGGAGTTGGTGGATTCTCAGGTCTTTTTGTATGTTTTGCGCTATTTGATAGGTTTTTTTAATCGGAATTTGACCAGTTATATTCCTTTAGAGTATCAGCAAGAGATTTATGGAGAATCCCATTATTATAGCAATGTTTTTTCGGCTATTGGCTCCAATTATGAGCGTGCTCTCAATTATCATGCAGCACATGATATTGGTCATGCCTTGAGTGATTATGCCATAGTGGGTTGCACTTCTTTTGCCACTTGGGACAGCAGCAGTGCCAATGAGCAATTGCTAATTGGGCGCAATTTTGATTTTTATGTGGGGGAGGATTTTGCCAAGGACAAGATGATTTTGTTTATGCGGCCAGATAGTGGTTATGCCTTTGCCTCAGTTACTTGGGGTGGATTTTTGGGTGTGGTTTCGGGTATGAATGAGCAGGGCCTAACCGTCACACTCAATGCCGCTCAATCGGGCATTCCCAATGCTGCCAAAACACCTATATCTATTGTAGCCCGTAGAATTTTGCAATATGCCCAAACCATAGAGGAAGCATTCGCTATAGCTCAAGCATACGAAACTTTTGTATCAGAATCCTTATTGATTGGCTCGGCCAAGGATGGGAAGGCAGCTATAATAGAAAAATCTGTTGATAAATTGGCCTTGTATGAATCCACTTCTACCCAATTGGTTTGCTCCAATCATTACCAAAGTGATTCTTTTGCACAAGATCCTGATAATCTTTACAATATAAAAAACACTGCTTCTAACTATCGCCAAATTCGCACCCAAAACTTGCTCCATCAACATGCACCATTGGATTACCAAAAAGCCGCTACCATATTAAGAGATACTAGAGGGCAGAACAACAAAGCTATAGGCTTGGGCAATGAGAAAGCCCTCAACCAATTGCAGGGACACCATGCTGTTATTTTTGAACCTCAAAAGCGTCTGATTTGGGTATCTACTGCACCTTATCAATTGGGGCAGTTTTTGGCTTATGATTTAAATACTGTGTTTAATAATACGGGTTTGCCTCCACAAAATTCCTACATAGATTCCCTAACTATAGCTGTGGATTCCTTTGCCAGCACCAAGGCTTTTGCCGATTATGTACAATTTAGAGCACTCAAACAACAAGTACTCACTTGGACAGAAGATAGCAGAGCATACACCAGCCTACAAGGGCTCGAAGCAGCAAAATTGCCTGTTTTGAATCCCAATTATTACCATGCTTATGCCCTATTGGGCGATTATTACAAAGCCAAAGGCCAATGTAACTTAGCTAAACCAGCCTATCTAGCTGCCTTGCAATTGGAGATTGCCACCAAGGAGGAAGAACAAATCATCTTGGAAAGCTTAAAGCAGTGCCAAAATCCTCAATAACTCCATTCAATTCCTATTTTATGATGTCCTTTTCTATTCCATCCATTGATTTACAAAAAGCTGCTCCTGCAGTTGTTCGGGCTTATCAGGAAGAGCAATTGCAAAAATTGCTGGCTTATTTGGCCAAACACTCGCCCTTTTACCAACAACAATGGGAAGCTGCTGGTATTGCCCCTAGTGCTATCAAAACCCTCCAAGACTTATCACAATTGCCCTTCACAACCAAGGCTGATTTGCAAGCACATAATGAGGCTTTTATTGCTGCTCCTCGACATAAAATTATTGATTATGTCACCACTTCGGGCACGATGGGGCAGCCCATCACTTTTGCACTGACCGAAAATGATTTGCAACGTCTAGCTTGGAATGAAGTAACTTCTTTTGAATTGGCTGGTTTGACGGACGAGGATGTATTGTTGCTAACCACCACTTTGGATAGGCGTTTTATGGCTGGATTAGCCTATTTTTTGGGCGCTCGACAGTTGGGGGCGGGTGTAGTTCGGGTTGGGGCTGGGCTGCCTGCTTTGCAGTGGGACACCATTCAGCGTGTAGCTCCTACAGTCCTAATAGCTGTGCCTTCTTTCATGCTCAAATTGATTGATTATGCTCAACAGAATGGCATTGATTATCAAAATTCGAGCATCCGAAAAGCGATTTGTATTGGAGAGAGTTTGCGCCAAGAAGATTTTGGTTTGAATACCTTGGGACAGAAAATAACAGAGCTTTGGGATATAGAATTGTATTCAACTTATGCCTCTACAGAGATGAGTACAGCCTTTACAGAATGTGCTGCTGGGCGTGGTGGGCATCACAATCCTGCTTTGATTATTGTAGAAATATTGGATGAGGCAGGGCAGCCTGTTCCGGCAGGAGAAGCGGGTGAAGTGGTCGTCACGACCCTACAAGTAGAGGCCATGCCCTTGGTTCGATTCAAGACAGGAGATATTTGCCAATGGCATCCAGAGCCGTGCAGTTGTGGGTACACTTCTATGCGTTTGGGGCCTGTATTGGGCCGAAAAGGCCAAATGATAAAATACAAAGGCACTACCCTTTACCCACCAGCGTTGCACGACTTGCTCAATCAATTTGAAGCTGTGCAAGGTTTTGTGGTAGAAGCTTTTAACAATGAAATGGGTACCGATGAAATACTTATCAAATTGCACAGCCCCAGCCCATCCAAAGCCCTAGAAAAAAAGATTAAAGATCATTGTCGTGCTAGGTTGCGGGTGGCTCCTAACTTGGAGTTTGTGGATTTAAACACCTTAAATCAACTGCGTTTTCCTGCTATGAGTCGTAAGCCTATTTTGTTTATTGATAATAGAAATCAGCAGCAGTAATTCTAATACTTACAACTTAGCAACACTTTTTAATACTTTGTCAAGTTCCTTTTCATACTTTGGAATTCAATTTGAGCATTTGTACTAGAATAAAACCTTGTAGTCCTCCACAACAATTCTTTGCCTTGCTTATTATTAGAATAAAATCCTTAGTATGAAGTTGATCTTTTTATTGCTCCCTTGCCTATTGTACAGCTCTTGGTTGTATGCCCAGTCCTCTGCTTTTAAGGTTGGAACACCTTACAAAGTGGTAGATGCTCAAAAAAAATACTACATCTCCGACCCTGCAAATAATTTGCTGTTGTCCATTAAAGAACGAAATAATAAAATTGTTCTACAGAGATTTGATTTGGCCACGCTCAAGGAAGTAAAAAGAAGCAATAAGATCATCTTGCCAACTCTATCTTATGTGTATGATATTGTTCGGATTCATGGTAGAATTTATCTAATTCAGGTAGACTACAGCAATAGCAGACAAAATTTAAGTGTATTTGCCCAACAGATAGATCCTTTTAATTGCACTTTGTTTGGAGAGCGTGTTTTGATATTGGAGGGTAATAGTATAGGGAGCATTACCTTGCAACAAAGAGGGGAAGATGGCAATATTTTATTATTGGGTTTTAAGAGCAATTTACTAGGGTTTGGCAGCAATCAGCAACGAGTAGCCTATAGCAAGGTTTTGGGCAAGGATTTAACGCTCATTGGCTCCTATGAATTGACCTTCCCACACAAAAGAAGACAAGTAGATATTATAGATTATCACTTGGATCAACAAGGAGTGCCTTATGTACTGACCAAGGTACGCCCTTCTAAGGCCAGCCGCAAAGATGTGATTGGTAAAGGGGACAATGCTATTATTAATTATCAATTGGAAATCCTAAAGTTTAACCTAACAGATGGCAGTTATACCACCATCCCCATCAAATTGGACGAACATCAAATCAATAACAGTTGGTTGTATGCGGGTGCCAATGGTCAGGTTATTTGTACAGGTTTTTATACCAAACGAGAAAGCAAAACCACGGAACCTGATGGGATTTTTGTGTTTAACATTGACCAAGCCGCCAAATTGCTCAAACATCATCATTATGAGTTTCCAATAGAAATTCTGACCCAATACAAAAATGCTCGGCAACAATCGAGAATAGCCCGTGCTGATCGCAAGGGGCAAGCAGAAATGAACAATCTTAAACTCAAGAAGATTGTAGTAGACCAAGACAATAATTTGGTTATTATAGGAGAAATTGATTTTATTGTCACCTCTACCAATACCACCACCAATGGCGGAACTTTTACACGCACTACCTATCATTATTATGATATTTTGGTTACCAAAATCAATGCCGATGGAAGCCTAGCTTGGATGCGTAAACTTCCCAAACGTCAAATTGGAAGTAGAGGTCGAGGCAGTATGAGTTTTCAGCATGTCAAACTCAAGGACCAACATTACTTTTTTTTCTTGGATCATCCTAAGAATGAGATTGTTAATGTATATGAGTTGCCTAGTATTTATGCAGATGGCCGACGGGGGGTACTCACCGCCTACCAGATCAATGACGCTACTGGCAAAGCCCGAAAAGCCCAAATTTTGGACACCAAAAAAAATAAGAGCAATTATAAATTTGTTCGGTTTAATGTGGATCGGGTTATTCCTTTTATGCCCTCTGGTATTGTCATTGAGTTTTATAAAAGAGCACAAGAAGATATTTTGGTCTATATTGGTCTTAATTAGAGAATACTCTAACATAGTGTATTAAAACTACACGTTTCAAGTAGCACGTGCAACGTGTCACTTGAAACGTTTTAGCTTATAAAATGAAGTAAAGAAAACCCTCCTTTTCTTTACCAATAAAAAAATAAACTTTACATCTATCAAACAGCCCAAATAAATGTAAAAAAACTCGTATGTTTATCAAAGTAAAGAATTAAGATTTAATTAACGAGTTTATTGCCTTTTATGAGAATAGGATATGCACGTGTTTCTACACAAGAGCAAAACTTGAATTTGCAGCAGGATGCCCTCCAAAAAGCAGGCTGTGAAAAAATCATTGTAGATACTATTTCGGGCAAGCAAAGCCAGCGGCCGGGATTGGAACAACTCAAATTGCTATTGAGAAAAGGAGATGTAGTGGTAGTATGGCGGCTCGATAGGCTGGGGCGTTCGCTCAAGGACTTAATTGAGTGGATGAATTATTTGGAAGCAATGGAAGTTGGTTTTGAATCCTTGCAAGAAGCCATTAATACCACTACTTCTACGGGCAAACTTATTTTTCATATTTTTGGGGCATTGGCCGAGTTTGAGCGCAATTTGATTTTGGAGCGAACCAAGGCAGGGCTGGCTGCTGCTCGTGCTCGTGGCCGATTGGGGGGACGCAAAAAAGCCCTTTCTCCCGAAAAGAGGCGTATGGTATATGAATTGTACAAAAGCAAACAGCATCCTATCAAGGAAATTTGTGAAATGTTTGGCATTTCTAAACCCACCCTCTACCAGTATGTGAAGGAAATAAAAGCACAAGAAGCTACGTAGATTGCTTTTTATAAGCTTTTACCAATGGCTACCCTTTGATTACCCTCAATACAGGACGTTGTGGAACGATATGGGCATCCCTTTATCGCTTTTCTAAGAGCTGGATCGATTCCTTTATATGCTTGAAGCGCAAAAATCGGCAACAAATTTGCCATTAAAACGGCAAGCCATTTCTGTAGCGCTAGTCATTTTGTACCCATCCTCCAATTCAAAAGAGATGTTTTGTCCTTCGTAATTAAATGGTGTAATCTCATAAGTTAGAGCAACTGGCCAAATAGTAAAACAACGTACGCTAAAACCCCTTAATAAAAATCAATAATAGAATATTAAATTCCATTTTTTGTCAACTTGGGTGCATTTAATAGCAATTCGCCCTTTTTGTGTGAAAGAAATGTTAAGAAAAACTTATCTTTAGGAAGTATTTCTAATCGCTCCCTCTTCCCTCTTTTATTATACTTTGCCCCCTTTGATATTCTTATGCCAAAACTAAACCTTAATTCGTTTATAATAAATTTTAAATTTTAAATACTCATGCATGTTCTAATAGGAATTTTATTGTTTTGCTGCTCTACCTCTATTTATGGTCAAATTAATAAAGGCCGCAAATTGGTAGATGCTGGCGATTATGAAGCTGCTTTGGCAGCATTTGAGAATGATATAGAAAAAACAACAAGTAAACCTATTTCGCTCTACGAAATTGCTCGCATCTACTACAGTCACCAATACAAAGAACAAGACTTGGATAAGGCTTATTTATTTGTCAATAGAGCACTGCGAGAATTTGAGGCTTTATCTTCTGCTGATAAGAGAAAAGTACAAAACAAGGACGTGAACCAGCCTGAACTCAAAAAGCTCCAACAAGATATTGTACGAAAAGCCTTGAAGCTGTATCAAAAAGAAAATACTATTGAGGGTTTTGAGCACTTTATTGATTATTATAATACGGCCAATAAACAACAATTGGAGCAAGCCTATAGAGTGCGTAATCAGCTCATTTTTGAACAAGCTGAAAAAGAACATACATTTGCCAAATACAAGTGGGTTTGGGACACTTATAAACAAAATATGGAGCGTTATAACCCTACGGCTATCAAGAAAGTAGAGCGTTATTTACTAGAGAGTTTTATTGAAGAGAAGGGATGGGCTATGTATCCTAGTTTTGAAGCATTATATCCTGAAAATGTTTATGTACGTAGTAGAGATGCCGCCTATGATTTCTTAAAAATTAGACGCAGTACAGAGCTTCATAAATTCCAAGACTTTTTAACCAGTTATCCAAAGTCTCCATTTACAAAATTTGCAAAAGATAGACTGCTCGAACTGATTTTAGAGACCAATCAACTAGAGGCTTATGATGCCTTTGTAAGAGCCTATCCTAAGCATAAAAATATCGATCAGTTGTGGAAGCGTTTTTATGATTTGTATACCCCCAATAAGAAAAAAACTGCTATTCTAAGATTTGCCAAAGCCTATCCCAATTTCCCATTCAAAACACAAATCAAACAAGACTTAATTACTGCCCAAGCAAAATTAGAGCAACCTCTTTTTGAGCAATTTGTGCGTACCAAAGACATTCATCAAGGCATCCACTTTGTACAACAATTTCCTCAATCTACTTATATTCCACGTATGGAGGAGGCCTTTTATCAAGCTATTCAAAAAAAGCCCTTATTGCGTGGTTCTGGCTACTTTATCCAACAATATCCCAATAGTGTTCATTATGATGCTGTGCTAGAATTGTATTACAAAGAATATGTCAAGGATGGGGAATTGGGAACCCTAAATCAGTTTATGATGGAACATCCAGAGTACAAGAATCTGGCACAACAAGAAAAAGATTTAAAAATTGCCGAGCAGGGGGCGCAATTAGATATTTCCCAAATGCCTACCCATAACAATCAGGCACTCTATGAAGCTTATATTAAAGCTGCCGCACCCAAGGAACGTGCTTTTGTGACGTTGCAACGTCTGTTGGAACCGGCTATTCGTCAAAAAAAATGGCAAAAAGCACAAGAAATCCTAGTACAATTTGAGTCCTATTTTGAATCTGACCGCCACCAACTAGCCAAAATTCAGCAACTAAAAAGTATCCTAACTGCTCCTAATTCTACTAGTCAGGTATTGCCTGCAACTATCAATGATAGTCAGACGGAGCGCATAGTAGCGGTTCGGGATCAATCTATTATTTTTGGCCGAGAGCGAATACTTTACACCAGTACCAATCAAAATGGTCAATGGACAGCCCCTATTTTAATGCCTATTATCAATGAAGGAATTAGAGGTGATTTTTGGACATTGAGTACTGATAACCAACAAATTGCTTACAGCCAGATGGGAGATTTGTATCATCGAGAACTGCAAGAAGGTCGCTGGTCTGATCCTACCAAATTGCCCAAAACAGTCAACAGCCCCGAACAAGAGTTGGATGTACATCTTACTGCTGATGGTAGGGCATTATTGTACAGTTCTAACAGCGACCAAGTATTGGACTGGAGAACAGCTATTGTGACCAACGATTTTCACGGTACGGGTCACCACAACAGTGATTTGTTTGTAGTACTAAAGAATACAGAGGGCAAATGGCATAAAGTGATTAATCTAGGCGACCAAATCAATACTCCTTTTGCAGAATGTGCTCCTTTTATGCATTCAGATGGTGTTACACTTTATTTTTGCTCTGAAGGACATGGAGGATTGGGAGGGCTGGATTTGTACTATACGCGCCGCCTTGACGATAGTTGGCAAAACTGGTCTACTCCTGTCAATTTGGGAACAGCTATCAACAGCCCCGATCACGAGCGTGCAGCTGCTGTTAGTGACGATGCTAACCACCTATATTTTACCCGTCAGAATGAAGAAGGCAGTCAAATTTTTTATGCCCCACTTTCTCAAAATAAATAATTGCATTTTCTCAAAAAAACAGGCCAACTACTTGCTATAAACTAGGATAGGTTAGTTTTCGGGCCAATCGTTGGGGCAATCTAGGAATACGTGTACGAGGGGTCAAATAGGTAGTTACGCGGGCTAAATCACTAAAAATATGATGCTTTTCCATAGCGCCCTTGAGGTATTTAGCCCCTGAGGAGCCTCCTGTACCTACACGCATCCCAATCATGCGGCGCACCATGCTCATGTGGCGATAACGCCAATTGGCCATCAATTCGTCAATTTCCAACCATTTGCTCAACAATTGATAGGGCATTTGGAGCAAGGGATAATCTCGGTATAAGGTGATAAAAAGCACCACGCGCATGGCTTTGGCACTGAGGCGTTGCCCTCCCCCCTCATTATCCAAAAATAATTGGTCAAAATCCGTCATTGCAATCGATTTTCGCTCTGCTCCTACCAATCCTTCTTCATAAATTTGACGATAATAGGCCCAGAAGGGGTGTAATTCGCTCTCTATGCCATTTTCTTTTTGAAAAGACTCCCAATAGTAGTCGTCCCAAAAAGGAGCTCTTACAAGCCATTCCTCTAACAATTGGATAAATGACACTTCACGCTCCACTTTATGGACGTTTTCTATGTCCTCTGAGCGCAATTGATGCTCATAGTGGCGTTGCTGGTGGCGTTGTTCCATTTCCAAGCCCAATTTGGCCTCTAATTGGCGAAACTGGACACTTTGAAATCCAGATGCAGGAGTCAACAAATCTCGAAAGTCTAAAAAATCCATTGGGGTCATGGTCTCCAAAACATCCACTTGTGCAACCAGTAGCTTCCAAATCTCAACAATTCGGTTGGTTCGATGCACAGCAATTTGGAGGGAAGGGGTATTGTCATTGACGCGTTCTGAAGCAAAAATTTTCATGATAGAATTGAGTTCGTGCATGATTTGCTTAAACCACAATTCGTAAGCTTGATGAACAATGATAAACAACATCTCATCATGAGCCTCTACTTGACGGGCCTCACTTTCGGGAAACTGTGCATCTAGGATTTTATCCAATCCTAAGTAGTCTCCATAGTATTGTTCTTTATTCGTATAACTATTTTTCATTGACTTCATCAGAACACATTTTTACAACAATATCCAACAGCCGCAAATTAAGAAGTTGTTCAAGAATAACCTAAGATTCTAAATGAAAGGTTTTAAATTTTATAAAAAATTTTAAAATCTATTGGGCCTAATTTTTTTACACGTTCTGATTTAAAATTATAGTCAGAATTGCTCTGATTCAATTATCACAAAAAACGGACAGCGGATAAATGGCTGTTTTGAAATTCCTTTTTTTTCTAAAAAAAGAAAACAACTCTCTTTTAGTATGTTTTCTTTTGTTTTAATCTTGTTTTATATGTTTTCAGTGCTCTGGAGACTTTGATAATCAATGTATTACAAAATCTATTATCACAAAAAACGGACTAACTATCACAAAAAACGGGTCAACTATCACAAAAAGCGGAAACTACTATCACAAAAAGCGGAAACTATTATCACAAAAAACGGACGAAAAATAGCTATTATCACAAAAAACGGAAATTGCTATATTTTGCAATTGTGGATAACTTTTTTATACCTTAATTTCAACTCTTGAAACTAAAGTTTTTTTTTGAAAAAAAATACCCAAAAACTAGCTTTAAGATAGTGAGAAGGCTGTTTTTGAGGAAAATGAAAAAAATGTATACCTCTTGTATTATCACAAAAAGCGGAAAATATTATCACAAAAAGCGGAAAATTGGGGGCTGTATTCCAATGTTTTAGTTTAAAAATTAATTGATAAAAATAAGATAACATAATTTTATATAAAAACTTTTTTGTTGCCCTTGATATATAATTATCACAAAAAGCGGAAAAAATATCACATTAAAAAAGAGTTGTGATATTAAGAAAAAGGCTGTATATTTGTTCTCTTATTTGTTTGTAAATGTCCTTATTATAGATGGCCCAAAAAAAAGAGGAACAACCTACAAAAGCATTAGTAACGAAGTCGAACAATTTAGTTGAAGCACGCTATCATTTTTCTATTTGGGAAACCCGTGTTTTTACTAAGTTAGTCAGTTTAATTCAGCCGGGAGATGCGGATTTTAAGCGATACAAATTACACATCAAAGACTTAGTACAGTTTTTTGGAGTGAATGACAATGATGCCTATGTAAAGATAAAAGCAGTTCCCGATTCTTTATTAAAAAAGGTGGTGACAATTCCCTATACAGAGAATGGAGAAGAGCGTTTATTAAAGACTGGTTTGATTGCACAAGCTACTATTCCCAAGAAAAAAGAGGGCTATATAGAGTTATCTTTTCACCCAGATTTGAAGCCCTATTTATTGCAGCTCAAGCGTACTTTTTTGTCTTATGATATAAGAAATGTACTCAAAATTTCGAGTGTATATTCTATTAGAATCTATGAGTTATTGAAGCAATATGAGACGCTAGGTTATCGAGAATTTCAATTGGAAGAATTGAAGGTTATTTTGGGAGTTAGTGACAAGTACAAGCTTTACGGACATTTTAAGAGTCGTATTATTATCAAGGCTCAAGATGATTTGCAACAACACACAGATATTACCTTTTCGTTTAGGGAAATCAAAAAAGGGCGTAAGGTTATTGCTATTTTATTTGAGATAAATGCTAATATCGGCTCTGCTATATTGGAGCAAAATCAAGAAAGTGCCGCCATAAAAGCCAACAAGGAAAGTTTGGCGGCTGTATTAAAGGAGTGGGGTGTTTCGGAGGAAAATTGTCAATTGTACTTTAAGAAGTATGACTTGGAATACCTACAGGCTCGTGTTCAGTATGTACAGAACCAACAAACATTAAAAGCAAGTCGTTCGCAGAAAATAGAGCATTTGGCTGCTTATTTTAATACCATTGTACACAAAGAGGAGTTGGTAGATTATGTGGAAGAGAAGAAAAAAGCAAAAAAAGCTCAGGCAGGAAAGGCCAAAGAAGTAGCCAAGCAAAAAAAGCAGTTGAAAGCCCAATTGGTACACTTAAAACGAGTTTTAGATACCAAGGAGCAGGAGCAAATCAAGACACTATTTGAGCAAAACCCTGATTTGAAAGCCCAAATTCTAGCACAAGCTAGAAGTAATTCTCCCGCTTTTTATCCAGATACTCAAAAAAGTGATGAAGATTATTTCAAAACAAATCCCTTATTTAAAGCGGCAGTTTTTACCATTGTAAAACGCCAGCATCGGGAATTTTTTGCCCAACTTTACCAAACTTATCAACCTCAAATACAGCAGTTGGAGCAACAATTAAAAAAAATCTAATCGAGGAGTGTGCGAACTTTGATGCAAGCTTTATCAATATAACTCGCAAAAACAACAGCTTGTTCACTTAGCTCATTAGGAGTAGTAGTTGTTTTGGCATCTTGTTCAATAGAATAAGCCATATCTTTAAGTTCGTGCAAACCAAGTGTTTGTAGAGTAGATTTGGTTTTATGTGCAACTTTTCCAATTCCTGTAACATCTTGTGTTTGAATTGCTGTTCGCAGTTGGTTCATGTCTTTGGGCATTTCCTCCAAAAACGTTTGTAATACATCTGTAATGAAATCCTGATCACCATCACTAATTTCATTTAAAAATGTCAGATCTACTGTCAACTCCATAATCATCTATTTTTATTCTGATTGTTACTAAACTGTAGTCAGTTTCAGTTTATTTTTTGGTGAATTCTTCATCCTCTTTGAGCATTCTGTAAATAGTAGTTTTACCAATGCCCAATATTTTAGCGACTTTAGGAATGTTGTTATCGTTCTGTTTGAGGTAATGACGAACAATTTTGATATTGTATTCACGCAAAGTCATTTCTTCTAAGAAGAAATCAGCATTTTTTCTAGGGCTATTAAACTGTAAATCTTCTCGTTGAATTGTTTTGCCATTACACATAATAGCAGCCAATTCTATAATGGCCTTTAATTCTCGGATATTGCCTGGAAAATTATAGGATAGCAGTTTATCTTTTGCTGTTTGTCCTAGTTTCATGGCCCCCAAATTATTTTCTTTGGCGGTTGTATTTAGAAAGTGTTTGGCTAGGATAAGCACATCATTACCACGGTGACGCAAAGGCGGCAGATGCACAGACAATCCTAACAGACGGTAATACAAATCCTCACGGAAAGTTCCTTTGCTTACCAAGTCAGACAAATTTCGGTGAGTTGCCACAATAATTCGAGCATCAAATTTGACCGTTTCATTGCCCCCAATTCTGGTTATTTCTCGCTCTTGTAAAGCGCGCAACAACTTGGCTTGCAAATGAAACTCCATTTCTCCTATTTCATCGAGAAACAAGGTACCATTGTTGGCTACTTCAAATTTGCCCTGTTTGCGGGTATTGGCCCCTGTAAAAGCTCCCTTTTCATAACCAAACAATTCACTTTCTAGTAACTCATTGGGGATGGCACTAACATTAATAGCAACAAACTTACCTTTTTTGCGAGCGGAGTTGTAGTGAATACTTTTGGCAACCAATTCCTTGCCCGTACCTGTTTCACCTGTAACAGAAACATTAATATTACTACTAGCTGCCTTTTCTAGTAGTTTAAAGATTTTTTGCATGGCAGGGCTATTCCCTTTTATGCTTTCGCCAAATTGGTATTTTTCGGTAAGCTCTTCTTTTAGGGTTTCAACTTCTTGTTGTAGGGATATATTTTTTTTGAGTTTTTCTACAATATTGAAGAGTCGTTCCTTATTGGCTTCATCTTTTGTCAAATAGTCATCGGCTCCTTTTTGCAAGAGTTCAACGGCAGTAGCTACATCTTTTTGACCCGATAAAATGATTACTCCAATATCAGCATTATGGATTTTGATACGGCGCAAAACCTCTCCACCAGTCATGTCTGGCAAACTGTAATCTAAGGATACAATATGAGGGTTAAGATGCAAATTGTTTATACATTCTTTTCCCGTCTTAAAAACCCGTACATCATGATCAGGATTTAAAGTCAAAATGTAACGGATAGTTTTTGCAAAAATAAGATCGTCTTCTACTATAAAAATTCTAGTTCCCTCAGTAGTTGTCTTCATCTCTAAATTTTATTAGTACAGTGTGTATTTCACTTGGGTTAGTTTTTAGATATAACCTGTAAGTATCGAAGTGAAGGTAATGGGTAAGTTTATTGGATTGATATAAGAACAAAGGTCGCCATTTGTTTTATTCTAATAAAAATATAAAACGATAATATCAATTAGATTATTCAAAGGGAAAATACAAAAATCTTAATAGACTAGTTCAATATTAGGGGAAATAGTTATTTCTTTTTTTGTTTAAAGTAAATATCACGTTTAACTTTTTACGTTTCACGTGCAATGGTTGAATTTTTTATATTGAATGTTTGTTGATGTGATTTATTTGAAGCGTTCTAAAAGAAGAGTAAGAATTTTTTTGAGAAAAAAATACCTCTTTGCCACAGTTGTAGCAAAGAGGTGTTGCAATTAGAGAGGGTAGCACGATACAGCATAAACTGTCTAAGTTAATCTATAGCCATTTCATAAACTTTATACTCTTTGTATACTTCGCCACTTACAGCCTTCATGCCTCTATTCATCATTTCGTTTTCTTTGAGAATATAACTTCCTTCACAGTATTTGAACCCATGTTTAAGCCCTGCATCAATGAGGTGTTTGTATACTACTGCATCAATACCCTTTCCTTGATATTCAGGAAAGAGGCCCAGCAAAATAACACGCATCCACTCTACTTTATTTCTATCCGTAAAGAGCTTGTACCCATAAGGGAAAAGTTTGCCATTCATCTGTTTGAGAATGCTATTAAAATCTAGCATAGCCACTGCCATTCCTGCCAATTCACCATTGACATATACAAATGGCACCAATTCAGGAATAGCGACCAGTTTGAATTTTTCGGCATACGCCTCAATTTCAGCATCTGTTAGTGGCACAATCCCCCAGAGTGGCTCCCAAGCACGATTATAAACTTCCTTGATTTTTTTTACTTCTATGTGCAGGTTTTTCATATCAATGGGGCGAATCTCCACCTTGTAGCGTTTCTGAACCAGTGCTGCACCACGTTTCAGCTTTTCATTGTTGAAAATCGTCTCTGCATCCATTTTGTAGGCCAACAATTCTTGACGGCAAGGAAATCCATAATTACTAATCAAATCCTTGTAGTACTCGTGCTGGTAGGGCATATCTACACGAGGCATATCATCAAAGCCCTCGGTAAGCAAACCAAAGTCATACGAAGACGAGGGACTAGCAGGCCCTTGCATTTTGGTTAAATTATGCTTTCGGAGCCAATCACGCACTGTATCAAATAGTTTATTGGCAACTTCTTGGTCATTGATACAGTCAAAAAAGCCAAAAAAACCAGTTCCTCCTTCTTCGGGGTGGTATTGGTTGTATCTATCATTATTAATAGCAGCAATACGCCCTATAGCCTTACCATTTCTGTAGGCCATAAACAGTTGCATTTGGCCATATTCATAAAAAGGATGTTGGCCTTTAACTCCAAAGATACGATCTGCCAAGGTGCTAATACCAAACATGTGGCGCATATCCATCAGCAAAGGTGAAACCCAGTATGGGTTATTTTTATAAATTTCAAAAGGCAGCATCATAAAGGCCTTTTTTTCTGCTTTAGTTTGTGCTGTTTTGATTGTTATTTTAGCCATAAGATGGTTGGGGTAGTGAAGTCAATAAAAAAACATCCAAAGACAAACCTACAAAAATGAATGTAAAGTTTGCATTTAGATGTTTTGTTTTTTTGTTATCGAGCAGATAACAATAGTATATGGCACTATTAAATAATGCCTAAGCGTTTTCCAACTTTTGTGTAACTCTCCACTACTTTTTCTAGGTGGTTGCTGTCATGTGTTGCCATGAAGCTATTACGCATCATAGATTTGTTTGGAGGAGTAGCAGGTGGAATAAATACATTCACAAAAATGCCATCATCAAACAAACCTTTCCACAATCCAAAAGCTTTTTCTTGATCTCCAATGAGTACAGGAACAATAGCTGTTCTACCATCAATAACCTGGAAACCTACCCGCTTCAACTCACGACGTACAAATTCTGCATTGTCTACTAAACGTTGAACACGTTCTGGTTCAGCCATAACAATATCTAGGGCGGCAATAGCTGCGGCCACAGAAGATGGTGTAGGTGATGCACTAAAAATGAGAGCAGGAGAATGGTGTTTGAGGTAATTAATTACACGCTCATCGCCAGCAACAAAGCCTCCCAAGGAAGCCAAGGTCTTACTGAATGTACACATAATTAAGTCCGCCTCATCGGTCACTCCAAATTCACTTGCTGTACCACGGCCTCCTTTACCAATCACCCCAAAGGCATGGGCATCATCAACCAATGTTTTGGCATTGTATTTCTTGGCTAGTTTAGTAATACTGTCCAATTCTGCAATATTACCAAAGGTACTAAACACCCCATCCGTAACAATAAACTTACCTGCTTCGAGCGGCAAACTGGCTAGTTTGCGTTCCAAATCTTCCATGTTACAATGCTTGTAACGAATAACATTGGTTCCTGTAGAACCTTTTGCTATAAAATTACCTGCCTGAATACTAGCATGGTTATCTTTATCAGATAAAATATTGTCACTACGTTTTACTAGAGGTTGAATAACACCTTGACTGGTTTGATAACCCGTACTAAACAATAAAGCTGCATCTTTTCCTACAAAAGAGGCTAATTTATGTTCTAGTTCTTCGTGTAATGGAATAGTACCTGTCAGATAACGAGAACCTGAGCACGATGTACCATAGGTTTTTAGAGCATTGGCCGTAGCTTCTTTGACTTTGGGATGGGCGGTTAGTCCTAGATAATTATTAGAACCTGCCATAATAACAGATTTGCCGTCCATCTTTACCACTGGTCCTTCACTTTCTTCAATAGGACGAAAATAGGGATAAATTCCAGCTGCTTTTACATCATCAGCATAAGTATAGTCATAGCATTTATCAAATAGGGACGGTAGTTTCTTATCCGTTTCTTGTAAGCTCATACAATGATTTTTTGTCTTGAAACACAATATGATAGTGTACATTAGCTTGTAAAGATACACAACTATCAGCACATTTAAGCAATTGCTTATTTTTATATGTGTAAGCAAAATTAGTACTATTTGTATCAAAAAGCATACATTCGTCGTAAAATTTACGTCTGCAAACATTTTCAGATAAGGTGTATCGTGTTTTTTTTAGTAGTGTAATTTGCTGAAAAATAGATTTTTCAAACACCAATTGTACTTTAAATTTCATTAACAATGGAAGAAAAGATTATTTCTTTTGTGACAGGAGCCAATGGTTTTGTAGGAAGCCACTTGGTCGATTATTTATTAGAATTGGGACAGGAAGTACATGCTATTGTTCGGCCAACTAGCAATTTGCAGTGGTTGGAAGGCAAGCCGGTACACTTACATACTTGTGGTTTGACCCAAGTAGAGGCACTTCAGGAAGCATTCAAAGGAGCGCATTATATTTATCATATTGCAGGAGTAGTAAAAGTGCCTACAGAGGCTGATTTTATGCGTGGCAATGTAGAAATGACAAAAAATGTACTGGAAGCTGCTGTCAATATTCCCACCATTAAACGGGTATTGGTTACTAGTAGTATGGCAGCTACAGGCTTTGCACCTTATGGGGGCTCGGTCAATGAAGAGGATCCTTTGAAACCCATTGAACCCTATGGCAGAAGCAAAGTGGCACAAGAAAAGGTGACATTGGAATATGCTGATCGTATTCCTGTTACTATTGTTCGTCCTCCGGGGGTGTATGGGCCAAGAGATACAGAAATTTTTGCCTTTTTCAAAGCCATCAAAGGTGGTGTAAGTGCCATGATGGGCTTCAAACCCAAAGAAATGAGCCTAATCCATGTCCGAGATTTGGTACAAGGTATGTATTTGGCTGCGACCAAAGAAAATGCCATTGGAGAAGTCTACTTTTTGGGTTCTCTAGAGTGCTATAATTGGAAGGAATTGGGCGATATAGCTTCTAAAGCCATGAACAAAAAAACAATTACACTCAAAATACCGCATTGGGTCATTTTTATACTTGGATTCTTTGGACAAATAGCAGAATCTTGGTTTGGTGCTGATGTGGCACTCAATAAAGATCGAGCATACAGAATTACACGTCCTTCTTGGTACTGTAGTTCAGAAAAAGCTGTTCGTGAATTGGGTTTTGAACAAACGGTTGCTATAGAAGATGGTTTTAAAGACACAATAGCTTGGTACAAAACCAAAGGCTGGTTGTAGTATTTTACTTTGTACTGAAAAGAATGACAACTAACCCATTGTTCTCAAAAAGAGCAATGGGTTTTTTATATTTACTAAGCTACCTTTTAAAACTAAAAACAAAAATGTTTCAAAAAAGGACGAGTTTTTAGAAACAAAAAGTTTTTAATTTTTGCTTTTAAAACATTTTGTGTTAAGTTTGTAACACAAGGAAATCATTTTTCCCATCCAACCCTTATTCTCTTTCCTTAGAATGGGTAGCCATTCTCATTAACATGACAGACAGATTAACAGATGAATAGAAAGGTGAAACTTAGACAATTTGATCTTTCTACGACAACAAAAAAACAGGTAGTATGAATCATCAAAATTTAATATTGTTGCGGAACAAAACCCGTTCTTACTGGTACACCATCAAGCCCAGAATCAAAGCTATTGCCATTCGAGCTAGTTTTACTATTTTACTCTTTCTCTTATTGAGCAATCAAGAAGTTTCCTTTCACATTCATATAGGAGGAACAACGCCTACCTCTACCGCTGGTTATAATGTGCCTGCCTCTACAATGGCGCAAGCTGGTTTGGTAGAAACACCCAAACGCTGGTGGCAAACCATAAAGGACGAAAAAGAGGACATTCGCCACCAAATGAACCTAGCCAATGCGGCCACTGCAGTAGGAGCAGCCCTCAGCCCCGAGGAACAGGCCGCCGCAGCCCAATATTCCAATTTGGGTTTTATTGTCAATCCTACTTATGCCAGTCGCAAAAAAATAGATCCCAAAATTGTAGCATTCAAGCTCAAAAAATGTCAGGATTATATTGAATTGTATCGTGCTACAGCCGAGGAAGAAGCACAATTGTATGGTATTCCTGTTGCCATTACTCTAGCACAAGGATTATTAGAAAGCAATGCAGGCGACAGCAAATTGGCTAAAAATGACAACAATCATTTTGGTATCAAATGCAAAGCAAAATGTGTGGGTTGCCGTTGTGCCAATTATACCGATGATAGCAAGTACGATATGTTTAGAGTGTTTGATTCTGCTTGGTATAGCTTTCGTGAACACAGCAAATTGCTCAACAACGCGCGTTATAAGCATCTCAAAAAATTGCCTAGAACAGACTATACCAATTGGGCGCATGGTTTGGAGGCGGCAGGTTATGCTACCGATAAGCAGTATGGGGAGAAGTTGATTAAAATTATTGAGGGGTTGAACTTACAGCGTTTTGATAAGTAGCTTTGGTAAGTGTTTATTTTACTACGTCAATGTTTTCTCTTGATTCAAGTATAATTGTAAGGTTGATATTTATCCAGTAATGTTGTTTTTGTATACCCTCTCTATAAAATAGCAGGATTTACATTTTTGATAATTTCAATAAAACAGTACATTTGTACACAACAGACACTCCATTATTTGTTAAATAAATAACACCAACAATCATCTTCTAAAAAAGAGCAACAAATAGGTTTTATTTATAACTTTTATTGAGGCAATAACTAAGCATTGTACATCTTACAAAACAGATACTAAAATGAGCAATACAGAATATCAAAAAGGTTCTAGTTCTTTCTTACTAAAGTTTATCACGGCAGTTCTTTTATTCATTGCATTGGTTACTTACGTAGTAAGCCAAAACGGTGAAGCGTTGATGACTTACTAAACCTTCATAGATTCAACAATAGTTGAACATTACAAGATAAATAAAGAGTTGAGACAGCTACCTTACTTCGTGGATTTTTTAGTTTTTTTCAAAAAAAAACTAAAAAATCCACGAAGTATTAACAGCTAATGTCTAGCTCTTTTTTTGTTTCAATTACTAACTAGAACAGTTGCTATGGCTCGCCAAAAATGTTTGGTCTTTACAGGAGGAGGAACATTGGGACATGTTATGCCCAATCTGCCTCTGATGGAACATTACCAACAAGAGGGATACACCATTCATTACATTGGTTCCAAAAAAGGAGAAGAACGCAGTTTTATAGAAGCACGTCAAATTGCTTATCATCCTATTCGTACAGGGAAGCTCCGACGTTATTTTGACTGGCAAAATTTCCTTGATATTTTTAATGTTATCATGGGGATTGTACAGAGTTTTTTGGTGTTGCTACGGTTGCGCCCCAAGGTGTTGTTTTCTAAGGGGGGCTATGTGGCTTTGCCTGCGGTGGTAGCGGCTTGGTTGCTGCGAATTCCTATTGTCATCCACGAATCGGATCGAACACCGGGCTTAACCACACGCCTATCCAAGCGTTTCGCCAAAAATGTTTGTGTATCTTTTCAGCACGCCACCCAGTATTTTGAAGCGTCAAAAGTTACTTGGACAGGATTGCCTGTACGAACGGCAATTTTTCATGCTTCGAGAGAAAAAGGCTTGGCTTTGACGGGATTTAGCGGCGAGCGACCCGTTTTATTGGTTTTTGGGGGGAGTTTGGGGGCTGGTTTTTTGAATGGTTTGGTGCGGGCGCATCTTCAGGATGCTTGGTTGAAACAGTTTGATATTGTTAATATTTGTGGTGTTGGCAAGGTGGACAAAAGCATCCAAGAGCCTCATTATCGTCAATTTGAACGATTGGGAGCAGAGTTTTTGGATGTGATGCAGGCAGCCGATTTGGTATTGACCAGAGGGGGCGCTACTTCTCTGTTTGAGCTATTGGCCATGAAAAAACCTCATGTTATCATTCCTTTATCCAAGGCCGTGAGCCGTGGCGATCAGGTACACAATGCCCGTTATTTTGCCGAACTAAACGTTTCCTCATTTGTAGAGGAAGAACAAGCAAGCTGGGAGCAAGTGCGTGATTTGTTAGAACAAAGTTATCAAAACCGAACGGTATTGGTTGCCAGTATGGAGCAATTGGAGTTTGCCCAAGCGACCCAAAAAGTAGTGGCAGTTATTGATAAAACCATGCGTTAACGCCGCTCTTACTCGTCTTCTAGTTGACTCGCTTTTTGGAATCGTATTTTTTGAATGGTCAAAACAATGGCCCAAACAAAGAAAATGGCCGTGAATAAGGTAAGAATACCAATATTGAGCAATGCTATAAAACCAAAGAAGCCATAAAGTGTGAATAAACAAACCAATAGCAATGCTAAGTTGATTACAAACATTATCCAAGTAGCCACCAACAATACTTGAGTGCTGTAATCATCATTGGAGCCTGTCAGAAATCCAGCCAAAACAATGGCAATATTTCCTATTCCAATCAAACTCATACCTAATACAGTATTTAGTACTGTAGGAGCAGCTAGTAGTATCAAAAGCCCGCCCCCTATTACCAATAAAGGAAGCAATAAGAGCAAGCCAAAAGTGAGGTATAAGCCCAATACAATATTGTCAGGTTTCTTCTTCTTTTTATTTTTGAAGACCGTTTTTTTAGCCTTCAGTCGTTTTTTTGTTTTCTTTTTCTTCCTAATTTTTTTGGCTGGAGGTGCTGTTTCATAAACTACCTCAGCTTGCACTGTTGACAAAGGAAGGCTACCACAGAATAGCAAGCAGGCAATAAAAAGGAGAATAGAAAGGCGAGATGTAGTAAACATGCAATTTAATTGTTTTGGTTGTCCATTTCTTGTTGAATCTGTGTACGTAATTTCATGAGGCGCTGGGCATACAATTCCTGTTGTTTTTCTTCTTCCGTTTCTGGAACCCAAGCAGGGACAGGTTCAGGATTGCCATCAGCATCTATAGCTACAAATATGATGACACAATGTGTGGTTTTGATTTTATCCTCTTCTTTGGGGTCATAGGCCAATACATCAATAGAAATGTGCATACTTGTACGGCCTGTATAAATCACTTTGGCCTGAATCTCTACTAAATTGCCAATATGGATTGGCTTGAGAAATTGAATGCCCCCCACATAAACGGTAACACAATAGCCCCCAGACCAATGACGAGCACAAGCGTACCCCGCTTGATCTATCCACTTCATCACCATTCCCCCGTGTACCTTGCCTCCAAAGTTAACATCTGTAGGCTCGGCCAAAAAACGTAAGGTCAATTCTCGTTTACTATTTTTCATAAATCAATTCTATAGAGGGGGTGTACAAAAAGTAAGGCTGCGAAAAAGCAGGAAGAAAAAAAGAACAACTT
>CAYULH010000032.1:0-1709 GCA_964445645.1 uncultured Aureispira sp.
CTGAGAAAAAATCTCTCATTTTTTAGTGTACGGTTACTTTTTTGCACCTACTTAATGGGTAAGTTGGTAATATAAGGATTCTTTGAAAAAATTAATCTATTCACCTAGCACTATAGATTTTAGGTTTACAAAGGTACGTATTCCCTCTTTGCCCAATTCGCGGCCTATGCCCGATTCTTTGATTCCACCAAAAGGCACACGAGGGTCAGAACTCATAATTTTGTTGATACACACCGCTCCTACCTCTAGGCGCAAGGCAACAGATTGTGCCAATTGCTCATTTTGAGAAAACACAGTAGCTGCCAAACCAAATACAGAATCATTGGCTAGAGCAATGGCTTCTTCTGCATCCTTTACTCTAAAGAACGTTGCCACAGGGCCAAAAAGTTCTTCCTCATAGGCCGGCATTCCTTTTTGAATATTGGACAAGAGCATAGGCTGAAAATAAGCGCTTCCTTTTTGATGTCCTCCTGCCACTTCCACCTTGGCTCCCAGCGCTACAGACTTATCCACTTGTTGTTGCAGGGTTTCGGCCAAATCCATGCGTGCCAAAGCACTAATATTGGTTGTTTTGTGTTGGGGATTGCCCACTACCAATTGAGCCATTTCTTTTTTTACCAATTCTAAGAATTCATCGGCCACAGCCTCTTCTACAATAAATCGCTTGGCAGAAATACAGGTTTGTCCCGAATTGTGCATTCGAGACTTAACAGCCACTTGAGCCGCCCGTACCAAATTGGCATCTTTCAGCACAATAAAAGGATCGGCGCCCCCCAATTCCAATACCATCACCTTGAGATATTTGCTTGCCAATTGGCCTACAGCTTTGCCTGCACGTACACTGCCTGTTAGTGCCAGCCCTTGTACCGTATCAGCCGCCAGAATTCCCTCTACTTGTTCGTGACTAGCAATAACTTGCTGAAAGACATACTCAGGAAATCCAGCTTCTTCAAAAACTGTTTGGATTAAGTGGGCGCATCCCAATACATTGGGGGCGTGCTTGAGCAAGGTTACATTGCCTGCCATTAGTGTGGGGGCAGCAAAACGAAACACTTGCCAAAAAGGAAAATTCCAAGGCATGATTTGAAGAATCGTTCCTAGGGGTTGGTAGTGTACTACTGTCGTTTTGTAATCAGCCTTTATGGGTTCGGGTTTCAAAAATTGAGCAGCATTTTCTACATAGTATTCACATACCCAAGCACACTTTTCTACCTCGGCCTTGCTCTGCTCATAGGGCTTGCCCATCTCGTCTGTTATCATTTGTGCAAAACGCTCTTTATGTTTTCTCAAGACCTTGGCTGCCTGAATAAAATACTGCCCACGTTCCTCCCAACTCTGGTTCCGCCAAACTTGATAAGCCGTATCAGCTTGCTCAATTTTACTTAGTATTTGTTCCCAAGTTTCTTGTTGGTAGGTTTCAAGTATATTATTTGTAAGTGGATTAATAGAGTGATAAACAGTTGTAGTATTAGACATTTTCCTTTTTCTATTTGTATAATGTACAGGTATTGCATTATTTCCACATAAGGCACTTTTCATTGGCTATCACTAAAAGTACCATTGAGTGCTGTTGAAACGTCAAAGATTGGAATAGTTTTCTAAATGAATGGAATATTTTTTCAAAAAAATTGGTTTTTATGAATCACTTATGAAGATTATATCTATCAATCCTTTACTCGATGAAAATTTTTTTATTTTTTTAATAATGC
>CAYULH010000032.1:1719-6406 GCA_964445645.1 uncultured Aureispira sp.
ACAATTACTTAGGCAAAATGTTTATATTACTATACAAAAAAAGAAGGTTTAGGTGAAGTTCTATTTTAGTTAGAATCTTACTATTAAAAAATTGATTATTAGGCAATTGCATTTTGTGTGCTTTTTAAATGGTTTCAAATAGATTTATTGAAAAAGATTAATAATTTACCATTATCATCAAATTCACAAAACAGAGACTAAATATTTGTATTCTTTTCCTTGATAAGGAATCATCATTTATAACCTAAAACCCAATAATTGCCAAAAACCAATATTTTAGCAATTGTATGGTGTTCAACATAGTTATCACAAAATTATCTACAGGTTGACACATTTTTTTTGTTAAAAATTATCGTTATATTGAAAAATAATCGTTACTTTACATTGTATAGTCTCTCTGATAGTCATATATATTATACAGTTTTAGTACTTTTTACCATAAACTAAAGAGAGAGGAGGACTCAATTATTTAATATTTTTACGAAACTAAACGCCCATTACACATAAAAATTAAATTACAACATGAATAGTATCAATAAATTTTCATTTTTGAGTGGTATCTTTCTTATTTCATTATTACTTGTTTCTTGCAGTAACAATAGTACTCCTGACACTGAATTGGTAGCCCCTCCTACAACAACCGAAGTAGAATCTAGCGTCAATACAAGAGGTACACAACAACAAGTAGCTATCAAAGCTTACCACTATAAGACCTTGGCTTCTTTCAAAAAAGGAGAAGCTGAAATTTCTATACAAGATTTGGCTTCTTTATCAGGTAAGCAAATCAACTTGGTGGTATTGTATGAAGCTGTTGCACCTTGGGCAGAAGGATTTAACGAGGGGGATTACAGCACAACAGGTAATGATCACCTCAATGGGTTGATGGAAACTTATAACTTAGAAATTATCAAACAATTTGCTATTGATGGTGATAATGAAGGCTTAGTTTTAGAACCCAACGCTCCTCTATCTGAACCCATCGAAGCGGCCAAAGACTTATCTATGGTTGAGCATGTTTTGATGGTAGAAGTAAAAGAAGTACCTGAAGAAGAAATGAACAACAGCACTGCTGGTGTCAAGTAATTATTAGGTCATTTTGTGTTCAAGATATCTAACTTTTTATTCCCAACAATAGGTGTCTTTCACTTTTTATAGAATTTTATTTTGATTGAATTTTATTCTACAGCTAGATATTTGGAGGCAAAGAATACTCAATATAAAAATCACGCAATCAACATTTTCTAACAAAAAACATTCTTATCTTTGCTGCCTAATATAACTCCAAAACTATCCCAATAATCTATCATCAAACAAAAACACATTTACACATGAAAACTATTACATATCACTTACTCACTTGCTGCTGTATTGGGTTATTATGTTCTTGTGGCCAACAAGATATTGCTGTTTTAAAAGCACCCACATTAGAAAAATCTGCTCTTAACACTACTCGTAGCGTAAAGAAAAAAGTAGCCGCCGAGGCTTACTATTACCGCACTTTAATTTCTCTTGTTAATGGTTCTATCACTTCTACTATTGTAGATGATGGCGACAGAAATATAGGAGATGTTAATTTAGTAATGCTGTATGAGGCTAATGCTCCTTGGGCTGAACTCTTGAACAATACGAATTCAAAGCATATTACAGATGCTCATCTCAATGAGTTACTACTATCTCACAAGTTACAAATTGTAAAGCAGTTTTCTATTGACCATAATAATATGGGATTGGTATTAGAATCTGTAGATCCAATGGCTGATCCTGTTGAAATTGCTCGTAGCTTATCTATGGTTGAGCATGTTTTGATGGTCAATATCAAGAAAATACCTAACGAAGATACCTTTTCTACCGAAGATTAATTTGGTAATACATTAACAACAAACTAATAAAGCAGCTACATTGAATGAATTCAATGTAGCTGCTTTAATTTATACAATAGCCATTTCATTATTCCTCTTATACAGTTTTTTTTATTTTTAGCATAAATTTTATTTAATATTTTTTTCTACAAAATACCTCCACAAGTAAGATACATTTCTTTTTATTCTTCTTATTTTTTAGTACCTTGGCTTATATGCAAATATTTGTACCCCCCCTTGCTGCATTATTTATAGTTGTCCTACCACCAATTGAAACTTGGTAATGCTTTATTTTTAATCCATCCCTGTTTACATTTTTCATCACTACTTTGTTAATAACATCATGTATCAAGCAGATCAGTATATTGAACTAGATACAGAAATTTTGGAGGTAACGTATACTAACCAAGGCAATAGTTTGTACGATATTGCTCAGAAAAGTTCCGTTTTACTCATTTTTCTGCGTCATTTTGGCTGTCCATTCTGTAATGAAGCTTTGGACGATATTGCCAAAATCAAAGGACAACTTTATGCCCAAAAAATTAAATTAGTATTCATCCATCTTGCTGATGAAGCTTATGGCAACCAGTATCTAGAACAGTATCATTTAGAACAAGAGGAACACATCTCTGACCCCGATATGAGTCTTTATGAGTATTTTGACTTACAAAAAGGTGGATTTTATGAACTGTATAATCTAAAAGTTTGGTCACGTATTGTGCATCTACAAAAGGAATATGGTATTCATATCAACAAAGCACTTGGAAGTACACGCCAAATGCCCGGTATTTTTTTTATCCACAAGGGGCAAATTATCAATACTTACTTGCATACTAGTGCTGCCGATCGCCCCGATTATCTCGCCTTTTGCCAACAGAGCCTAAAGAAAATTGATTGAACAAAATATAATTATATCCCTCCCCAATTAGCCATATAACTCCTGCACTAGATTCATCTCCCCCCTCCACCTATCCCCTCTACCAGTGGGCAAAATAATGATCTCTTCTTGCCTTTATTAAATATTTCTTCAAAAAAAATAGTATTTTTCTAAACAATTAATCTGTTTGTCCTGTTATATAAGTGTAGAATTCGCAATGATATTGTCTTTTAAATCACTCAATTATACATTCTACAATAAAACTACCCCCTTGAGTAATTATTTATAATTGTTCATAAACTATGAAAACACACTAAAAGGCAATTTCAATTATTTTAACACATAAAACTTTTTTAGACACCATAATGGAAAAACAGAAAGAACAGATTGTAAACCGATTAAACCAATTGTTAACCAGAAATTACGATGCGGAAGCAGGTTATAAAGATGCTGCCAAAAATGTAGAAGATCCCAAATTGAGAGCATTTTTTGAAACAGCTGCACAGCAACGTTATGATTTTGGTCATAAGATTAAAGGTGAGATTAGAGAATTGGGAGGAACGCCGTATAAGGGTACTAGTATGACCGCAGATATTCACCGTACTTGGATAGACTTGAAATCAAATATAGCCAAACGGACAAGAGTGGCAGTATTGGATGAATGTATTAGAGGGGAAGAAACCGCCATCAGAGATTACAAAGAGGTGTTGTCTTCTTCCGAAATAGAAGGTGAATATGCTTCTATGCTCCAAAATCAATTGGACGAAATCAAAAACAAAGTCGAGAACATCAACGAATTCAAGGAACAGTTGGAGTTGGTACACTAATATAAATGCTACACCTTACAAGCCCAATATCCTATACCCTATGAAGCTAAATAATAATTATTTTATAAAGTTTCTCTGATTTTAGATAGTTGTCCCTCATTCTAAAATCTTCAAAATTATAGAATCATGTTTGAAATAAGTAGATTCGGGCAGAATGCTATACAAATGGCATTCTGCCCTTCTTTTGTTTTATAGTGAACTTTATGTATTCCAATTCTGGTTATTGGTATGATAATAGTGCTTTTTGTATTGTACAACTAGTAGTTTATTACAAAATTGCTTTGTAAAGAAACAAATTACTAAACTTGTTCGTATATTTAGTTTTATCCGATCGCTTAATGCTATCGTTCTTCATTGTGACAACAACCAACCTTCCTTATGCTTCGTATCTTCTTTGTTAGTAGTTTAGTTTATTTGCTTAGTTTAACAACAATTTCTGCCCAAGATAAAGGCTGTGTAGAAGGCAATTGTGAAAACGGCTGGGGTGTTAATAATTATTATATTGGTCAGACCTATCAAGGACGCTATGAAGGCAACTTCTTAGATGGTAAACGGCACGGAAAAGGTAAATTCCTGTACGCCAATGGCACCATCTATGATGGCAACTGGAAAGCGGGCAAACCAAGTGGTCTGGGAGCTAGAATTTCCAAAGATGGTACAGTAGAATCGGGAACGTGGGCAGAAGGCCGATTGGTCAAAGTTCAAAAAGCTAGAGTTAAACTAGATTGCTTGGTGGGCGATTGTGAAACAGGGTATGGCAAATCCAAAGATGCTACGGGCAATGTCTATACGGGCAATTTTGAAAAAGGCCAGTATAGTGGCTATGGCGAAATGCGCTACAAAAACGGCGACCGCTATCAAGGCCACTGGAAATCGGGATTACTGGATGGCAAAGGTTCTTATTATTTTAACAATGGACATGTCAATACAGGTGCTTTCTCCGAAGGAAAGTTCTTGCACAACAAAATGAAGATTTGGGCGGTAGTAGTTGGTATTGCAGACTATGAAGCTGCTCCAAAACTTAATTACACGACTAGAGATGCCCAGCGTGTATACGCATTTTTGCGTAGTGTGGCAGGTGGGGCGGTGCCTGAAGAGCAAATCACATTGCTCCTAGATCAAGA
>CAYULH010000032.1:6416-45203 GCA_964445645.1 uncultured Aureispira sp.
TGATGTAAGCTGGACTTCCTCAGGTAATCCAATCGCATTTGTTGTTGAATATGGTTTTAAAAGTTAAGTTAGCTTCTGTTAACATCATGAATACAGCCGCCGATTTATACGAACAAGCGGACAGCAATGATTTAATTATCTTTTACTTTGCTGGACATGGCAAGAGTGGTGCGTTTTTGCCCTTTGACTATGATGGCACCAATAACAAATTGCTTCACCATGGCTTGGTCAATTCTTTGCTCAAGGATAGCCCTGCCAAATACAAACTCTGTGCAGTAGATGCTTGCCATTCTGGAAGTTTTGATATGAATACAGTGATCTCCTACAAAGAATATATAGAACGCCAGCGCAAAAATCCTGAAAGTATGGACGGCGCTATTGCAATGACGCGTTCTACCAAAAACATCCGAGAACGCATCAAAAAATACTACAAAAGCTTTGATGGGGTCAAGGGAGGCCTTGCCGTTATTATGTCTTCTGCTTCAGAAGAAATTTCGTTAGAGGCCAACAAACTTCAACAAGGTGTATTTAGTTATTATTTTATTCAAGCCATGAAAGGAGCGGCCAATCAAGTAGATGAAAATGGCAATAAGGATAATGTAATTGATGTACAAGAACTCTATGAGTTTATCGAAAAAAATGTTCGAAACTTTACTTATGGTTTTCAGCATCCACTTATTTATGGCAATTATGATGAACACATGCCTGTTGGTTTGCTAAAATCACGCTCGTAAGCACTTGATAACGCTTCGTTTTTTAGCTACTTTTTTTGTATAATTACTCAATCACTACTTAGTGAAACAATCATATCTAATTGATAGTTAAAACAACACATATAAGCTATGTGAAGTTATTATTAATTAGATTAATTAAAACAATTAAATTTTAACTAATTATGCGAATTATCATTCAGAAGTTTTCTCGTGAAGAGCGAGAGGCGTTCTTTAGGAAAAACAAATGGCTTATTTATCGGCTCTTAGGAATCAAAATACAATTCCCAGATCTAGATAATACACAAGATGGTGCTCCAGAGCCTTACAAAAACCCACAAGTAATTGAAGATCTATCCGAAGAGGAACGTGAGGAGCAACTAGAGGAGGTAAAAGAAGATATTGAGGAGGTATTGGACGAATTGGAAGAAGACATCATGGAAATGACCTCTGACGGGTTTATTGATGAAGAAGAGGCTCAGTTTATGGAAGATATGGGGAATGCTATTGATGAACTTCAGAAATCACTAGATATGGATTTGCCTGAAGCAGAAGCAGACACAGATACAGCAGCAGAGGAAGAAACAGCAGCAAACCAATTAGATGACCTAACTGCCATCAATGGTTTGGGGCCTAAAACAGCCCAAGGCTTACAAGAATTAGGCATTACCTCCTTTCAACAAATAGCCAATCTTACCGAAGAAGAAATTCAAGCATTGGATGAAAAAATTAAAAACTTTGCCAATTCATACGAACGCAAGGATTTTAGACAGCAAGCCAAAGACTTGTTGTAGTCAACTACACCAAAGATATTATTCCGCCGTTCAGTTTCTCTATCTGTAGAAATTGAACGGCATTTTTTTTATAGGAATTCACCTATAAGAATACCTACACTCTTCTCTCCCTTTCTTATCTTACTCGCTCAAATCAGTAGTCTTTATTCATGAATCGTTTCTTGTATTATTGTGGAATTGGTCTTTATACCTTGGGTATACGTTTGGCAGCTATGCTGGGACAGCCCAAAGCAAAAAAATGGTGGTATGGGCGTGTACAGTGGCAAATCAAACTCCAAAACACAGTGGCTGGTAATACAGCTCCTCTCATTTGGGTACACTGTGCTTCTTTGGGCGAGTTTGAGCAGGCTCGACCTATTTTGGAGGCTTTGCGCCAACAAATGCCACAACACAAAATTTTATTGACCTTTTTTTCGCCATCGGGCTATGAGGCACAAAAAAACTGTTCGATTGTAGACTGGGTGAGCTACTTGCCTAGTGACCAATATGGTGCTGCACAACAATTCTTAGACATTATACAGCCACAACAGGTTTTTTTTATCAAGTATGAATTTTGGTATGGCTACCTCACCACATTAAAAAAACATCAAATTCCTACCTATTTGATTGCTGCCAATTTTAGACCCAATCAAATTTTTTTTCGTTGGTATGGTGGCTTTTTTAGGCAACTGCTTTTTTGTTTTGAAACTATTTTTGTGCAAACTCCTGCCTCTCAACAGTTGTTGGCTCCCTTTCAACATCCTAGTGTAATGGTAGCAGGTGATCCGCGCTTAGACCGAGTATTGGACATCAAGGCACAAGCCAAAAACTTTCCCAAAATTGCCCAATTCTCTACCCAAGCAGCAACCCTAGTGGCTGGCAGTACTTGGCCACCCGATGAGGCGCTGCTCAAAGAATGGCTGCTGCTTCAACCCCATTATCAATTAATTTTGGTGCCGCATGAAGTCGATCGCAACCATTTACAAGAATTAAAAATAGGTTTTAGTGGTATTTCTATTGCCTTTTATTCTCAATTAGATAACGTTAATCTTCCTTCTGTACAAGTTCTCATTATTGATCAAATTGGTTTGTTAAGCAGTATTTATAACTATGGGATAGCGGCTTATATTGGAGGGGGATTTGGCTTAGGCATTCACAATTGCTTGGAGGCGGTGGTGTATGACTTGCCCTTGTTCTTTGGTCCCAATTATCATAAATTTCAAGAAGCCAAAGCACTCATAGCGGCTAATATAGCTACCGAAATCCACCAAGCTGCAGATTTGGCAAAGGGATTGAATAACTATAAAACAGCAGCTGCTCGTGTCCAATTACAAAACAAAATTAAGCATTATATCCATACCCAAAAAGGAGCTACGGCTACCATCTTAAAGCATTTGAGTAGCAACCAAATACCAAGCTAAATAGAACTTCGTTAGTATCTATATCCGCCCCTTACTGTTTTTAGCAATTGTTTTTCACAAAAAATAATATACTATGTCCCAAGATTCCTTCTTTTCCCTACTACTTCTTGCTTTGTTGACTGTTTCTTGCCAGTTTACACAATCTACTACTGCCTCTACGGCTAGTAGTGGCAGCATGGCAGCCGCCAATTTCAAAATTACAGGCCCATCCAATGCGGTGGCCTATGTAGAAAAATACAAGAGAATTGCTGTTTCGGAGCGGTTGCGTACAGGCATTCCAGCCAGCATCAAATTGGCCCAAGGCATTCTAGAATCGGGTTATGGCAGCAGCACCTTGGCCCAAAAGGCCAACAACCATTTTGGTATCAAGTGTGGCGGCGATTGGTCGGGCAAGACCATGCAGTACAAGGGCAGTTGTTATCGGGTGTTCAAAAGTGGCGCCGATGCCTATAAGGAACACTCCAATTTCCTAACAGGCCGCAAACGCTACGAATCCCTATTCAAACTCAAACACACCGATTACAAAGGCTGGGCACGTGGATTGCGTCAAGCAGGCTATGCCACCAACCCCCAGTATCCAGCCAAATTAATAGACCTAATAGAGCGTTATAAGTTGTATAATTATGATAAGTAAGAATAACCACAAAGTTTTACAAACCTGTCTTGACTATCAACTGAACATACTGCCCTGTTGGTGTTTCTAGCTTCAAATAGTAAGTTCCTAAGGGAACGGTTTCTAGCGAGAGTAAAGCCTGCTGATTTTCTATTTCTTGCTGGTGCAACAACTGTCCAGCATGGTTGTAAAGGGTCGCCTTTAAAGGATATTCATCAAAAGCAATTTGTACATAATTTTGTGTAGGATTGGGGTAAAGTAGAGGACTTGCTTGCTGTTTTATTTTTGATGTTCCAATGATAATAAAACAACTGGCTATTTGACTTGGAACATTGCCCAAACGATGCACACTGTAGTTGTTAGCCACATAATTAAAGATGGCCTGTCCTAGTTCTTGGCCTTCAAACGTCCTAGTTGTGCTATCCAGACGCATACTTTCGGGGCATTTGAGTTGAATAGCATCTAATGCCCCCCCATTGTTAGAACCATAGCGTTGGGTATTATAACCTCCACTAAAATAAGGCTCTCCAACCAAAGGAGCAGGTGTAGTCAATGAAGGAACAGCCGTAAAAGAATTGCTGTGTTCTATAGCAGCCGCCAAACTAACATAACCTCTAATGTATTGACTTAGGCAAGGCGTGGGGTGTTGTTGTACCAAGCCATTGATACTACTTGTCTGTATGGTGTCAACAATATTATCTGCTTGCCGAAGTTCGGCCCCTGATAATAAATAGCCCAACTCCAATCGCTGAATGCTGTGGGTATGCCCCTGTAAGTCTACCAACAAAGCACGAGAATAGTATTGCAAGGCAGTATCACGAGCATCTGCTATAAAATTATGAAAAGCATACCAAGCTGCTTCTGCTTGTGGGTTGCCATTCGCAGCAATGGTTATGTCCTCATTGGCATCTAGTTTTTTTCGGTGTAGATGATTGATAATCAAATGAGGGCGACAGGTGCCGGGAGTTGTGTTATTGGTTACTTCTTGGCTGAGAATACGTGCCAATTCTTGTGTATAAGCCGCACTAGTAGTAGAGCAGCCTGTACAATTTCGATCTGGAATACTAGCAGGCTCCAAATATCCACCATGAGGCACTATAATAATCAAAGGAATATTACCGGGTTGATATTCTATGTATTGATTGGCATCATAATAAGTTTGTCCTAACTGATAGGTTTGGGCTTTAATCCTATTACCACAAAAAAACAATAAGCATACAAAAAGTAAATAGGGCATAACGATAAAATATTTATAGGAAATGAATACACTAGTGCCTACACCCCAAACTGCCGCAAATGGTGATCCAAATGCTTATACATGCCCTTCCCCCACTGTTCGGGGGTAAGATAGCCCAAAAAAGGGTGGCTTGCACGTTCGCCATACAGCGCTTTTTTATTATTATAATCCTCCAAAGCATCTAATAGCTCCTGTTTGGCGGCCTCAAATGCTACAGTTGAGGTAATTTTGATTTCCTTGACTGTTTGTACATTCTTAGTAAAAGGCTTCTCATTATAATAAATGCTTTTTATCAAGGGCCCCAACAAATACCCCAACCAAAGACGCTTTAATTTCAATTCGCCTGTAGCAAGTTTTAATCCCTCTCTACAATGCACCAGCATCTGTGCCACATCCATTTTGCCCCATAGGGCTTGGCTATCAGGGCGCAGTTGTTCTATTCTTGTTGCAATAGTTGCCCGATCCTCAGTAATGGCAATGTTCTTCATAAATTTATAGTTGATTGTAAATTACATCAACCTAAGATATATACTTTCGCCCAACTTTTACTCCTTCCCCTTCACATATTTCTCCAACCAACAATCTTGTTCCCAGAGCAAATGCAAGATGGATTCTCTAGCTACATAGCCGTGGCTCTCTTGCGGCAGCATCACCAATCGAGCAGTAGCTCCCAAGCCCTTTAGGGCATTAAAATAACGCTCAGACTGCAAAGGATAGGTTCCAGAATTGTTATCAGCAGCACCATGTATCAACAAGAGTGGTGTTTTCATTTTATTGGCCGTCATAAAAGGCGACATCTTGTTGTACACCTCTGGTGCTTCCCAATAATTGCGCTCCTCGCTCTGAAAACCAAACGGGGTAAGCGTTCTATTATAAGCACCACTTCGGGCAATACCAGCTGCAAAAAGATTGCTGTGTGATAATAAATTAGCGGTCATAAATGCACCATAAGAGTGTCCTGCTACCGCCACCTTGTTTCTATCAATATATCCTTTTTCGTCCAGTGCATCAATAGCCGCTTCTGCATTGGCCACCAACTGCTCTATAAAGGTATCATTGGGTTCTTCTTGCGCTGCTCCTACAATCGGAAAAGCAGCATCATCCAACACCACATAGCCCCGTGTAACCCAATACACCATAGAACCATAAAATGGATAAATGAATTCATTAGAATTACTCACCACTTGCCCAGCACTATCATTGTCCTTGTACTCTTTAGGATAAGCCCAAATAATCAAGGGTTTTTTCTCTGGTTGTTCCAAATTGTACCCCACGGGCAAATACAAGGTACCCGATAACTGCACCCCATCTTTGCGTTGGTATTGAATTACCTCCTTATGTACAGCCTGCAAACCCTTGAAGGGGTTTTCAAAACTGGTAATCACCTTTAGTTCTTCTTCTTCTTGGTAAATATTTCTACTATAAAAATTGGGATAGTCTACAGGCGATTGAATCCGCACCAAGAAATCGCCCTTATCCAAATCCAATGGAAAATAAATCTGCTCCAATCGGTCTGTATAAGTAGATTTGTACAAACGTTCCGTTGCCAATGTTTCTAAATCCAAACTATCCACAAACGGAAACTGCCCCTCAGCAGAATGACCATCTCCTATCAAATAAACTTGGTCGCCTCGCATCTCCAATACCGAACGCCCAAAAGCATTTCTACATGTCACAAATTCTCCGGGGTCATTGTATTTATCTTGATAATTTCTATCAACAATCACCTTGGGCTCTAGGGTATTATCACTAGGATCAAATTTGTAAACCTTAGTATTGCGGGTATTCCACCAATAATCGTGTGCCAAGGCAATTTGCTCCGTTCCCCACTCAATAGTATCAAAACGATTGATTGTTTTTAACAATAAAACAGGTACACGCTCGGCATCATATATATCATAACTGTATACAGCATCTCTATAAGGCACTTCTTGTGCCGCATCACCACCATCCAATGCTTCTGCCCAAAACAAACAAGCCGCCCGATCGGCTCGCCAACGCAACAAACGCCTTCCTGTTCTAACCGACATGAATCCTTGTGGAATTTCCTCTGTTAATGGAACTTGATTAATCGTTTCAATGTATTTGCCCTCTTTGCTGTATAGTTTAGATTGATTGGGAAAACGAGTGTAAGGCACCAAATAGGAAAAAGGCTGTTCCAAGGCCGTTACCAAAACAAAATTCCCATCGGGCGAAACCAAACAAGAGTGATACAAAGCAGTGTCCTCCAGCCACCGTTTTTTGTCGCCATTGAGCTGTACTTGATACAAATCTGAATTGGTCAACACCAAAAAATTATACACATCTATAGGCGTTTTGAGCAAATCCTGATAGGTTCTGTTTTGGGCTTTGGAGCCATCACTTTCCGAAATAGTTGGGCCATCAGGTATTTGTGTTTTGGTATCTTGTAGGGCTAGACGATTCTGGGGCAACATCCTAATTAATAAGGACAAACCATCTCTCATCCATGTTATTGGTTGGTTCATATTCGCATTCACCTGTGCAGTAGTTAGGCGGTGTGCTTGGGCAGTTGACATATCAATATACCATACCTCTACCCCTTTGTCTGTACTGTGGGTAAAGGCCAGCTTGGTTTGATCGGGCGACCAAATAAACTTAGCCAATCTTGGGTTTTGGGGCAAGCCTTTGACATCCAGCACGGCTTCTGTTTGGAGATACTTGATTTGGACATGGTTGTAATATATTTCTCTACTACCAATGTTTAGGACAGGATTGACACGCAAACCAGCCAAACGCATTTCTGGGTCATACAAACTTGACAAACTAGGGTAACTGTCTCGGTGAATATACAAAGCATATCGCCCTCCTCTATCTACCTGCACAAAGGGAACACGTGCTACATCTACTAAATCTAAAATTTCTTTGGGAGGTTGTTGGTAAGTCAGCGCACTAGAGGGGGAATGTTCCTTCATAATTCGATTGAAATTGATATAAAAAATTTGGGGTTTAAAACTAAGAATAAAAAAAGACCTTTCTAACACAAAAACAGAAAGGTCTTAGTAATTTATGGATTTTTATACCCTGTACTTAGTAAGGTAAGTTGGGTTCCAAACCAATTTTGTCATTTTCATAAAATTTATTGATAATAGCTACTGCTTCTTCGGGCGAATCGGTAACAGGCAGCAAATCCAAATCTTTTGGGCTGATAGTAGCGTATTTTTCTAACAAAGATTCCTTGACCCACTTGAGCATCCCTTCCCAAAAATCTACGCCCATCAAAACAATAGGAATCGTGTTAATTTTTTTGGTTTGTACCAAGGTCAATACCTCAAACAGCTCATCCATTGTACCAAATCCTCCGGGCAATACCACAAAAGCCTGAGCATATTTTACAAACATGACCTTTCGGATAAAGAAATAATTGAAATTAAATACTTTATCTATATCAATATAGGGATTGTAGCCTTGCTCAAAGGGCAAATCAATATTGAGCCCAACAGAAATACCACCGCTTTCTTTGGCTCCTTTGTTGGCCGCTTCCATAATACCGGGGCCTCCTCCTGTAATAATACCATAACCCTCTTCTACCAATAAGCCAGCTACACGTTGTGCCAATTGATAGTGCGGATTATCGGGTTTGGTGCGTGCCGAACCAAAAATAGAAATACAAGGATCTATTCTGTTTAATCGTTCGTAGCCATCTACAAACTCTGCAATTACTTTAAATACCGTCCAAGAATTGGATGCTTTCATTTCATGAACAGTCTTCCACTCTTTGGTATTTCTCTTAGATGAACCCATTGGTTCATTTTTATTTTCTTCTGTCATAATTTAATGTTTTTATAATATAACAACAAAGCTTCCTCTATAACGCTTTACAACATACAATTGTCAAACGAAAAATGCACTAAAAACATAAAAGGGGAAACGGTTGATGAATGGTCTTGAGGGATAAAGTGTAGCCTTTGAAAACAGGCAAAGCAAGGCAATATATTAATTTTTTGATGAAAACACAGTACTATGGATTAATACTTCGTGGATTTTTTACTTTACTGATTCCTTTGTACAGTGTACAAAGGAAGTCAGATCGCTTTGCGAGTACAAAAAAGCTAAAAGAATTTCTTGTATCTAATTGATTATCAAAATTTTACGATTTGCTCGTTTTTTTTTCTATAATGAATTAATAATCAATTAGATACGATTTCCAGCGAAGTAAGGATAGATAAAAGTGTTGGAAAAACTTCAGAACAATATATATAAAAAACAAAATGCTAAAATCGATCTAAGTTTTTTGGCATCCTCAGTTGATTTTGACTATCTTTATAAACACCTGTTAATCAGAGCTTAATCACTTTTTTTTCTAATAAACCTGAAATTAATTCTTTAATCAAAAAGTTACGCAATGAAGCAATTTGACCAAGATGCTCAATTTTTAGGTAAGGCATTATTTCCAGCTATTATGAGCCTACACAGTTCTACAAGAAACAACATGCTTAGAATTCTAGCAGATTTAGGTATTACTGATCCAAATCCAGAGAAATGGTACGACAATAAGATTATTCTTGAATTTTATTACAGACTAGCCAAAGAATATGGCCCTAATACTATATTTCAAATAGGCAAGGCTATTCCACATAATGCTAAATTCCCACCAGGTATAAATACTATTGAGGATGGCTTTAAGCTCATTGATACAGCCTTTAAAATGAATAAGCAGGGCTATGTGGGGTTTTATAAGATGGTAGAACACGACAAAGAAAATAAAAAAATTGTCATGCAATGTCATCATCCTTATCCTTGTGATGTGGATAGAGGTTTGTTTATCTCTATGGCACGAAAATTCAAAACAGGGGTTAGAGTAGAGCTAGATACTACCAAACCACACAAAAAGCAAGGAGGTAATGAGAGCTGGTATATTATCACTTATCGTTAAATATTTTTTTTGCTTATAAAGCATTTATCTACAGCTATTACTAGCTATAAATGGTATTCTGGCATAGTCATCAGGCACTTTTAAAGTGCCTGATGATCCAAACGCATTTTTGTCCTGCACTTAGAATAAGCATATTAAAATAAGTTAATATCAAATTTTAACTAAAAACCATTGTTTACTAAACGGATTTTATTAAATTTTGACCCCGATACAATTTTTGAACTGGGCAAAGCTATTCCTAACAATGCTGAATTTCCTCCTGGAGTCGATTCTATTGAGGCTGGTTTTAGATTGATAGATATGGCCTATAATATGAATTTTGAGGGATATGTTGGATTTTACAAAATGATAGAGCATGACCAAGAAAACAAAAGATTGTGATGCCCTGTTACAATCCTTATCCTTGTGACCTAGATAGAGGCATCTTAACCACTCTGGCTAGAAACTTTAAAACAGGAGCTAGAGCAAAAGTAGATACCACCAAACCTCATAAAAAACAAGGGGGCAGTGAAAGCTAATATATAATTACTTACCATTAAAAAATTGTTTACAACACATTGGATTTCTAACCGATTTTAGATACGTTGTCTGTTTTACTCATAACATCTGGCATCGCTACATAAATACATGTTGTATAGCAAAGTAGTTATTTTACTATATGCTTATATCTTGGTTAATATTCAATCCTCGATGCAACAACATTCATAACACCAATCTCCAAAAAGCTTGCAGTTAATCTTTTAATTAAATAATAGTGATAAAATGAAGCCATTTGACAAAGATGCCAAATTTTTAGGTGCAGGACTTTTTCCAACGGTTAGAGCACTACCAAGCTTTACCAGAAACAATATGCTCAAAATACTAGCAGACTTAGGTATTCCTAATCCAGATGCTCAAGAGTTTTATGACCTTGAAATCATACTCAATTTCTATAGAAGATTAGCCAAAGAATTTGGGCCTAATACGGTCTTTGATTTGGGTAAAGCTGTTCCTGGCAATGCTGTATTCCCCCCTGGTGTTGATTCTATTGAATCCGCTTTTCAACTAATTGATGTCGCCTATAATATGAATCATCAAGGCTATGTAGGGTTCTACAAAGTGGACAAACACGATATAGATAACAAAACCATTGTGATGCATTGTTACAATCCTTATCCCTGTGATTTTGATAGAGGATTATTTACTTCTATGGCAAGGAAATTTGAAACAGGAGTTAGAGTTGTTGTAGATACTAGCAAGCCACACAAAAAACAAGGAGGGGATGAGAGTTGGTATATTATCACTTATCGTTAATCACCAATACATCTTAAAAAAAGCATAATACTATTTTAAAAACCAATGAATACTTTTGACCAATTGCTTATGTTTACAGCAAATAAACTATAGTTAATATTCCAAATATATTCAACTCATCTACTAGTTTATTGTAGCTACAAAAAATTGCTTTTATTCTCCAAAAACACTAAAACTTCAGCATACAATTTCTTATCTTGATGTAGTAATTATGATTAAAGGTTTTAACAAAAAAAATCTTATTATACTATTTGCTAAATATGGAGACCAAGCCATTTGACAAAGAATCAAAGGTATTAGGATTAGCCCTAAAATCTTCAATCATGAGTTTGCCTGCTTTTGCACAACGAAATATGTTCCAAATACTAAACACCCTTGGTATAGAAGAACTCAATGTAAAAACATGGTACAACATGGATCGTGTTGCCGAATTCTACTCTCGAATAATGCACGACTTTGGCCCCAATACTATGTTTGAATTAGGCAAATCCATTCCAGAAAATGCTAGTTTTCCTCCCGAGGTGAATAATATTGAAGCAGGGCTATATGCCATTAATGCAGCCTATAGTACCCACCATCAAGGGTATGTTGGTTTTTATAGAATGGTTGAGCACGATTTGGAAAACAAAAGAATTGTCATGCAATGCTACAATCCCTATCCCTGTTCCTTTGATCGAGGTGTGATAACAGGAATGGCACGTAAATTTCAGACTGGGGTGCGTGTTGAGCTAGACAAAACAAAGCCCTTCAAAGAAAATGGAGGCAATGAGAGTTGGTATATCATTACTTATCGCTAATTATAATAATAAACATGGAAATAAAACCATTTGACAAGGATGCTCAATTTATTGGTAGTACAGTTTTAAAATCTATTGAAAGTCTTCCTGTGTTCTCTCAAAAACGTATGTTTAATATATTCAAAGAATTGGGGGTTCCAGAAATTATGCCTGAGCTATGGTATCCCTTCCAGACTTTAGTTGATTTTTACAAAGAACTCGAAAAAAGTTTTGGTCCCAATACACTATTTGATATGGGCAAGGCCATTCCTGAAGCTGCTATTTTGCCACCAGACATTGATTCCATTGGTACAGCCTTGGGTACAATTAATATAGCTTATAATATGAACCATAAAGGTTATGTTGGTTTTCATGATATGGTTAGCCATGATAAGGAATCCAAAACCATTATTATGGACAACTACACCCCTTTTCCTTCTGATGTTCACAGAGGGGTATACACTGGTATGGCTAGAAGGTTTAAAACAGGAGTGAGAGTAATTATTGATAATACTAGTTTAGAAGCGCAAAACCAATATCTAAACCGATTTGTAATTACCTACAGGTAACTACAAAAAATTCTTATCTTCTTTACTCAAATCCTCCCCCAATTCCTTCAGCATCGACCTACATCTGGAGCTGTTCTAAACGACCAAATTCATCATTTAGAATATACTTAATTTCAATCCATCTCCAAATGAAACCATTTGATTCCGATGCTCAATTCTTGGGTGAAACGCTACTCAAAGCAATACACAGCCTTCCCCAATTTACCCAAAAAAATTTGTTCAAAGTTCTAGAAGAGGTAGGTATTCCTAACCTAGCTGCAGATGCTTGGTATGCTATTCAAGCTTTGGATAATTTTTATCGACAAATAGAAGAAAAATTTGGCCCCAACACACTATTTGATATGGGCAAAGCCATCCCCGAAAATGCTAAATTCCCTCCCGGCATCAATACTATTGATGATAGCTTGCAACTGACCGATATGGCTTATAATATGAACCACAAAGGTTATGTTGGTTTTCATAAGCTGTTGAGCCACGATAGGGATAACAAAAAAATAATTATTCATTCTCATACTCCGTACCCTGCCGACTTTGATCGGGGCATGTTTACCGCTATAGCTAGAGGCTTCAAAACAGGTGTTAAGGTCACGGTAGATGAGAGCAGAGCAGATGAAAAAAAGGACGAAAAAGAACGCTGGTATATAATTACTTATCGCTAATTGTTTTGAGGAACTGTTCTACAAAATTTTCAACCAACTACATGAAACAAAGTTTTTACAAAAGCGCATACTTAACACCACAACAACTTGGAGATTTAATTAAAAAGAACAACCAAACCAGTAGTATTCATTTTTTGGTCATGTACAGTCTCTTCTTGGCTGCTGCCGTCACACTGGTTCTTACTTGGCAAAATGGTGGCTGGATAGCTGCCTTGGCCTTTGTTCTTTTTGCAGCTTCCATCCCTGCACTATTTGCTTGTGAACACGAATCTGTTCATCAAACTGCTTTCAAAAACCGTTCGCTCAATTATTGGGCAGCCTTACTAGCAGGGGTATCTTATGGCTACATTCCCACTATCTTTAAAGATTTGCACTTTACCCACCACCAATACACCCACCAACCCGGTTTAGACCCTGAAATCTCGTTTGCTGGCCGCCCCATTCCATCTATTATTAGCAATTTGCCCAATTACTTGGCATGGGTTACAGGGTTTCCATTGGTTATTTTTAGAATGCTGTCTGTAATAATAGGGGCTATGGGAATGCCCGGGCCTGTTCAGCGACTTGTTTTTCCTTTTATAAAACCCGAACATAGACTTCAAATATTTTTGGAGAGCTGGCTCACTTTGTTTATTCACGGCAGTATTGTTTATCTTGCCATGACCACCTATCCTAGCTTTTGGGCACTTATTTGGGGGCAATTTGTAGGGAGTGCTTTATTGGCAGCTTACACAGCTCCAGAACACAATGGGTTGCCCCACGAAGGTTCTATTATGGAGAAAACACGCAGCATCAAGAGCAATGCTGTATTGCGTTGGTGGATGTGGAATATGCCTTATCATGCCGAACATCATGCTTATCCAGCTGTTCCACATCATGCACTGCCTCAACTCCATGTATTGCTAGACAACGAACTGATACACCAGCACCTCAGCCATGCGAGTTTTCATGGCCAAGTGCTACAAGACACCACTATTGGCACTTTACGAAAGTCCAAATAAACGTTTCAAATAAGGATTCAAAAACAAACCTTGAGGGTCTAATTGCGCCCGCAAGGCCAAAAAATCTTCCCAACGCTCATACACAGGTGCCAAATCAGATGCCGTTCTTGTGTGCATTTTGCCCCAATGTGGCCGTCCATTATACCGTTTAAAAATAGCCTCCATAGCTTCAAAATAAGGATTATGAGGCATATCTGGAATGGTATGCACGGCAATATAGGCCGAATCGCGCTCATAGGCAGGACTCAACCAGCAATCATCCCCCTTGACAAAACGGCATTCTATCGGAAAGAACACAAAAAACTCTTGCTCCTCTATGGTAGCCTTCACCTCACGCATACAAGCATCAAAATGCTCCATAGGAATGTTGTACTCCATTTCCTTAAAACGCACCTGACGAACCGTTGCATACACCTTGTGGCTGTAATGAATAGTTGTTCCTTTGGGAAACGATTGAGCCGCAGAACGACTGATTACTTTTTTTAGGGCTGGAAAAATACTTCCTATTTTTGTGACCAGCCCAAATACTGTATTTTCCATCACCACATCATTCAGATAGGCCAATATTGCATTGTGCTTGATAGGCTTGTTGGTAATATTAGAAATTTTTAATTGCAACGTTTCAGAATAAGGAAAATAATAATACTCAAAGTTTCGGTTTTCTTGGTTGAATTGCGCTATTTGGGGCATCGTTTCCTCAAACAATCCTGCCTTAGAGACATACTCCAACTTATAAGCTGGAACAATATTGAAGGTGATTTGAGTAATAATGCCCAAGGCCCCCAACCCAATGCGCCCTGCTGCAAAAATATCGGGATGCTGCTCGGCCGAACAATCCAAAAACTCCCCAGCCGCTGTCAACAATCGAAACCCCACCATCTCACTGCTCAAATTGCCAAATTCTATGCCCGTACCATGCGTTCCTGTAGCCGTAGCACCGGCCAAACTCTGCACATCAATATCGCCCAGATTAATCATAGCCATTTCTTGCTCATACAGGGCTTGGTTGCACTCCTTGATGGACATACCTGCCCAAGCAGTGGCCGTTCCAGCCTCCTTATCTACGGCTATTAAGCCCGACAAATGCCGTAGCGATACAATGTAAACATCGGTTTCGATCAGGGGCGAAAAAGAATGCCCCTCTCCTACTACTCTGATGGTTTTTCCCTCCTGAGCAGCCTGCACCACAATACTTCTCAACTCTTCTTCTGTTTTGGGATAAAACAAACAAGCCGCTTGACACTTGACTGTGCGTGCCCAATTGGTCCAAGAAGTATTTAATTTGGTTTGGAATGGTGTAGAAAAACGAAACATAATGTTGTGATTTTTTTATAAAAAACATTTCCCCTCGCCTCGATAGGTTGGGAATACACCCAGCAATTTATCCTGCTGCAAAATCAGTAACTCATTAAAACGCTCGCACAACTCCCCAGCCTTGCTGTGGCGCATCAATATAGGGTCGCCTAGCGCTAGTTGCTCTGCGCCTGTATAATGAATAGGCGTTTGCACTTCTCCAGCCATTTCATTGGCATTCAATTGGCAGCCTTCTGGCAAATAAGGCTGTGGGATTTTATCCTTGCCTAGCATACCCGATGCCACATAGCCGCCCCCCAAACAGGTGTAAATGTTTGCCTGCGGCTGGCGCACTATTTCGATGGCATAAGCCGCTGCTGGCAAGTGCTGAAAGCCACTGTAATTATCAAACAAAGTGGGCGAAAAAAATGCCGATCCTGCCGTTACTTCGGTCACTACTGCTTCTGCGCTGGTGCTTTCCAAACTTCCTGTGCCACCGCCATTTACAAATAGTAGAGGATGCCCCAGTTGTTGTTCCAAATAGGCCACTGCCTCGGCTCGCTTCTGGCGCACTTGCTTCATCGAATGCTGCTGCAATTGCTTAATAAGCCAATTTTTGATGCCCTGTCCTTTGGTTTGGTCGCCCACCCCTGCAATCTGTGCCTCATAGCCCATCAAACCCTGCAAGGCCACAAAAGGCAATTGTTGTACTTGCTGATAATACATTTTTACACGCTCCAAATCGGTTACACTAGAGCGATGCACCCCAAAATGCAGCCCTAGATAACGGCTAGAAACATCCAAATCCAAACAAACAGGCAAGACCACCTGAGCAGCTTTGCCAGCCTCATTAATGGCTTCCAGATGTTCCTTTTTATCGGTCATCAGATAGATTTTGCCCCCCTGCTTCACCGCCTCGGCTACGTTGCCAATTGTACGGGGATTCATAGTAGGATAAGCCACCAATAAGTCATCAAAACCCTCTTGGCTCAACCACAAAGCTTCCTCCGCCGTGTAGCACATCAGCCCTTGGTACTGTGGGCCATAATCTAGTATTCGTTGCAACAAAGCTCTACAACGAACCGATTTAGAAGCCACCCGTATTTTTTTATCGCCTGCTCGTTGGGCCACCTTCCAAACATTCTCATCAAAAAAATCCAAATCTACAAAAGCAAAAGGCTTGGCCTGATCCTTAAAAGCTTGTTTGTAATACTGGTAGCTGCGTTTTTTTGTCATTGTAATAATGAACCTTACTTCGTTGGAAATCGTATCTAATTGATTATCAGTTTATTATAGGAAATAAATCAAAATCATAAAAGCCTGATAATCAATTAGATACAAGATATTTTTTTAGCTTTTTTGTAAAAAAAGTAAAAAATCCACGAAGTATTAAATAAATAGTGATGGAATAAATCTATCCTTGAAGATACACAACAAATGTATACTTTCAAATAGGCTAATTACTCCCCTGCTGCTGATTGTGGGCTATTGTTATCCGTAACTTGCTCTTCCTCTGTTCCTTCCTCCAAAATTCCCAAATCATCCATGCCCATCCAGATGTGGTCCCGCTCAAAACGATCGGGCTGCAAGGTGAATTTTTGGCGATCTTCGGGTGCTTTTAGCAATTCCTCGGCCATCAATTTAAATTTCATTTGATAAGCCGCCAAAGTCCACTTGCCAAAGAGCGTGTGCCCCCCTTCATACAACTGCATACGATACTCCTCATAAGTGGTAATATACCCTGCATAAGAATTGGCATAAGGCGTGAGCAATACTTCAGATACCCCTCGTTCCTGCAATACCTTGGCAATAGTTCGTCGCAAACGCGCCCCTGCAATGGTGGTAATCTCGGCAGGAATACCCACAATGGCTAAGTTGCCAAGAATAAAAATCTGCAAAGGCAAAATTTGTGGAATCCAAGGCGTTTTTTTGCCATAGCCAATTTTATTGGCCCATTTGAGCATTTGTACAGTTGGGTCTACAAAATCGGGCAAGATTAATTTTTCGGGATGTACGGCTCCTGCTACTACCCCTGTGTTATGATTGATTACAATGGGTTTGGGATGATGCGCCTTATAATAATCAATGACCTTTTTTTGATGCTCCTTGTCCTTGCTCATACGGGCAGCCAATACCTCCACTTGTCGGATAGAACCCAAAATCATACGCACCGCCTGCCCCACTACCTTAGATACGGCTTGCCCATCGGTAGTGCCTTCCAAAAAAGACATCCCCCAAGCCGCTTCACTAGTCGTTTGCTGCTGCAAGCCTCCCGTATAAGAAGGATCGATTCTTATGTCAGAAAAATCCACATACATCAACAATGAATCCAATTCCCCATGTATTTTTTTGCCCACTTTCTCTGAAGCATCAAAGATTTCTTGCGCTTTGTCACTTTGCAATTTTCCATTATAAGCCGCACTTTCATAATCGTCTACATACTTGCCTCTATATTCTCTATTCTTACGATCAACAATAAAGTTGGGGCTAATATCTCCTGCGGCATCTTGCACAAAACCTGTAACAATATTCGGATTTTGATAAGTCGCTTGCAACTGTTCCTCCATAAAATCTGCTGCATAACCTTTGTTGTCATAACATACTTTGCGTAAGCGATTGGAAACGCTAGTTGTGTGTACGCCAAACCAATTAAAACTCCCAATGGGCTGCCCCGTAGCATCATTAAAACGCAACAACTTCATGGTGCGATCGGCCGCCAAATGGCGTTTTTTGAAAGGTACACGGCCAGCTACTTCTGGGTTTTGGTTATAAGCTCTCCACGAACGATTAAAACACACTTCTGCATCTGGGTCAAAACGGCCTGTATGGTGGCTAATTTCCCCTTGTTTTAAATCAGCATCGGCTTGTACAATGGCCTGCACCAAGGCATTGGCATAACACATAAATACATCCTCTCGAAACCCCGGCACGGTAAAATTATAGGCCAAATGCTGCGTATAACCGCCTGCGGTGCTGTGTGTATGCTGTGCCGTAAGCATTACATTTTCCTCTGTGTACCCCAATGTTGGATGATTGATTTGCAACTGCATAATCACTTGATCCTTGAGGTAATTGGTTGAAAAACAAATATCTGCATTCACAAATGCCAACTTCTTGCCCCTTTGTTCTACCACAAAAGCACGAGCATACTGAGGCGTTTCTACCCCTTCTATTTTTTGGTCATACATGCCATAGCCCAACATGCCTACTCCTTCTTTGCCATAGGTCATCTCGACCTTACTAACCCCTATTTTATACATAATTTTACTTTTAATTTAACTAACAAGATTTACTACTTCCCTTCCTTGTTTTTCAAAACAAGATTTTACCCACCAAAACCAATACAGGATTCCACGCTCAAGCGTAGGCTACACTATCAAAAGTTATTTAGACCATCTTGTGTACTATAAGATGAGCATTACCACAAAAAACAAAATAATTTAGCAATAGGTTTCTGGGGTTCTAAGACTACTAAATCAATAGGCTTTGGAAATGGATATGGGAGTGTCCATTTTGAGGGTAATTATAAGACGTTTATCAACGCCCAATGGTTGCATTCAACAGACCTTATTCAAAAAAAAAGCCACCTCAATCGTTGATATGAGATGACTGCTATAAGTTGTGGGCTGTCGGTTGGCAAAATCTATAAAGTCTGGGACGTTAATCTTCGTATCTTGTTAAGGAACAGCCCTATTAGAAAGGAATTTATTAAAAAATCCCCATTTAATATTCTTGGTAGAGGCGTAATAATCGGTTGATTTATAAGGTTAACTCAAGATACACAAAACTCTAGGAATAGACAAACTTTACTACAGCAAAAAAGCTTAAAGAATCAACAAAATGCGTTAAGGAAAACTTAAGTTATAAAAGAAGTTGTTTAAGAATAGCCTAATGTTGCTAATGAAAGCTAATTTTGCCCTACTCTGCGTTAAAAATTGAATCCATAGCGCTGCTATGAACTAAATTTTTGCCTTGATTAGAACCAAATTAGTACTCATTATCAACGCAATTCCATTTTTAAACAACTTCAAAACAAGAAAAGCCATCCTTTGCGGAGATGGCTATTTTTCTTTTGAAGTTATTATTAATAACATTCACATTCGAATATCCCGTTTGACAGACCTATAATGCCCACAGCATTAATCTTCGCATCTGTTGCGTCTAATATTCTTTATGTTTGTTGTTAGCTAGATCTAGTAAGTTGTTTTAATTACTATAGTAACAACGATTCGTTTTATTTTGTTTAAACAAAAACAATAAAAAGTTAAACAAAAAACTTCCTACAGGTGGTTCGTAAACTTTGTTTTACTTTATAATACCGACCTATCCAATTGGTTACAAATAAAGTTCTACCATAAAACACTTTTATAAAAAATGGAAAATTGCCTCGGCTTGTCGCCGAGGCAATAATCGCTCTAATTATGATTCTAAACTACTCTATTGTACATCTATGCGGCGTGTGTTTTCTTCTACGGTTTTCTTAGGTATGTTTATGGTTAGAATACCAGCCTCATAAGTGGCCTTGATTCCGTCAATATCTACTCCTTCTTCGGGCAAATTGAATGCTCGCTCAAAAGAACTGTAATTGAATTCCTTGTGTGTGAACTTATCCGTTCCTTCTTCCTTGGTTGTTTCCTCTGTTTTCAATTCTGCTGAAACCAATAAGCGATTATCTTCAAACGATACTTTGAAATTTTCCTTCTTGTAACCGGGGGCAGCCAATTCAATAACAAAAGCATTGTCTTCATTTTTGATGTTAACAGCTATGTTATTGTGGCCAAACCAACGTTGAATAGCTTGGTGGCGGGTCTTTTGGCGATCCAATGAACGCTTGATGCTGCTGTCATCTGCAAATAGGTTATTCCAAAATGAAGGAAACAAATCGTTAGCGCTGTTGAAATTTCTCTTTACTAATCTCATGATATTTTGTCGTTTTTATTACTCACTACTTGTTGTATGCAGTGTCGAATGATTGTTTTTAAATTAATTGTTGTATTTGCCTCTTATTAGTCAAATTGAATACCAATTGAATTTTGAGGCCAATTTTTGTCTAAAACTGCCATTTTGAGCAAAAATAACTGACAAAATGACAACAAAACTTAAAAAACTACTGACAAAATGACAAAAACCAATCTAATACTGCTTCATTAAGCTCTGATAGAAATAGGAATTGAGTAGTTTGCGTTGGTAATGGGCAATGGCTTGCCCTCTCAATTGAGGATTTTTGCTGACTCGATAGCTATAATTGGCACTATCGTTCCGAAAATAAATTTTGTTCTCAAAAATCTTCACATAAAACCGAAGTTGCCCCTGTTTTTCCTCGGTATAAATAGCGGTAGCAATATGCTGTAATTCTTTTTTGTAGGCTTTTTTGGGGTATTTGGTATACAGCAGGTTGGTCAAGGCATCTACCATAGCTTTGTTCAAACTAAACTCTAATGCGCCACTAGGCGAGCCAAAAGCATGGGGCATCAAGTGTTCAATCGCCCGTTCAGATTCGCCCAATTGCTGGTAACACCTAGCATAGGTATAATCTATATCTTGCTGATAACGCTGCATTTCCCTGCCCATATAACTCTTTAGTGAATCCACATAGGCATTTTGCCAAACCAATGCTGTATCATATTGGGCTTCATTGATGGCAATGTTTCGCAAGCCTACCAAGGCATTTAGGCGCATACGAGTAGCTAATAAACCTTCTTGGTAATAATCGTCCTCAAAAGCGGTTTCTAATACTTGGTGGTAATAATGCTTGGAAAGTGGATAATCATACTCCAAATAGGCTTCCTCTGCCAATAGATTGTACAGCTTGGCGCAAAATTCTGCTTTGGGAGTCTCACAGTGATGGAGCGCTTGCTCGGCAGCACGATAACGAGCATTGGGCCCTTGTTTTTGGAGTAGCGTGGTATATAATTGCTCGGAGGGTGGAACGGCTGGTGGTCCCAATACTTGGGCAATAGCGGCATGGCTGCTAGTTGTTTGTGCAGTAATTAGAGTGCTGATACAACAGCACAAGACAAGCCATAAGCTCTTACTTCTTATTGTTGGCATATTCTTGCTTTTAGCAATTCACGAGTGGTTGGTTTGCTCGCAAAATGCTTGTTTTAATTCAACAGAAAATAGGTGAAGTAAAGCTGTGGTAGTATAGGCGTGTATTTTTTAAAATCAATAAAGTAAGAACAAAGTAAGCCCTTTATTATTATAAACTGCTGAAAACAGTATTTAGTATAACAGAGGGGTAAAAATAAAAAAATTGTTGTGGGGGCGTGGGGCTGGGCTGTTAAGTTCTAATTATTGATGATGCAAATTGTAAACCCCGAAGGGGTGATATTATTGTAGCTTTGTTTACAAAGCGTATTTTTGAACCCTGAAAGGGTGATATTATCATCTTGTAGGGCTAATAATGGCACCCTTTCAGGGTTCAATCGTGCTTTATAGGCATTATTACTACAATAATATCATCCCTTCGGGATTTTTTCAACAATACTCGGAGGTATTTTCTAGAACTTAACAGCCCTGGGCGTTTGGGCGTTTTGCCAAACGCCCGTACACGCCCGTACACGCCCGTATTACATACGATTGGGCATGTCTATGCCTACTAATTTGCCGGCTGCCTTGATGGCCACGGCCACAGCCTTGCTCATGTCCAAACGAAACGAGGTGGCAGCGGGATTGTCCGCATCTAAGATGGTGGTATTGCCCCAAAATTTGTGAAACTCCTTGGCCAAATCATATAAGTAATTGGCAATATCAGCCGGGTTGTAATGCTCTGCAGCCTTTTGGATAATGCTTGGTAATTCGTGTACCAAGACCAAAATGTCACGCTCCGTTTCGCTGAGTTGGTAATGCTCATAAGACACAGCTTCAATATTTTTCTCTTGCACCATGCGCTGTACCGATTGTGTTTTGACGTGGGCATTCTGAATATACGGCCCTGTTTGTCCTTGCAGCTCTATAGACTGCTTGGGGTCAAAAATCATCCGTTTTTTGGGTTCTACCTTGAGAATAAAAAACTTGAGTGCGCCCAAAGCCACACTGTGCCAAACAGCTTGTTTTTCCTCCAAGCTCAATTCGTCCAATTTTTCACGCTCCTCTGATGCTTCTTTTACTTGCTGAATGACATCCTCCATCAAATTATCGGCATCCACTACTGTTCCCTCTCTCGATTTCATTTTGCCTGTTGTCAAATCTACCATTCCATAGGAAAGGTGATGGCAGTTTTTGGCAAAATCATGCCCCAAACGTTTCAAGATTTCAAACAAAACCTTGAAGTGGTAATCTTGCTCATTGCCCACTACATACACCATTTTGTTCATACCAAAATCTTGGTGACGCAAGGCGGCAGTGCCTAAATCTTGGGTAATGTACATAGAAGTACCATCGCTTCTCAAAACTACCTTTTCATCTAGTTTTACATCTTTAAGGTCAATCCAAGTAGAGCCATCCTCTTTCTCAAAAAAGATACTCTTATCTTGGGCCATCTCCTGCTGTACCAAGTCTTTGCCCACCAAGTAGGTTTGCGATTCATAGTACAATTTATCAAAATCAACGCCTAATTTTTTATACGTCTGCTCAAACCCACTGTATACCCAACCATTCATGGTTGCCCACAATTGGCGTATGGCTGGGTCATTGGCCTCCCATTTTTGAAGCATTTCTTTAGCCTCTTTGCCCAACACACTATAGTTGTTAAAATATTTATTCTTAAAAATTTCTTTATAAAAATAACTTTTATACAAAAAAATGGAACTTTGAGCAGGTACTTCTGGTACACCTACTGTTTTAATCATTTTTTTCCCATCTTCATCTAGCCATTTCTTATAAATTTTATTTGCAACCTTTCCGTTTTTCCAGCCTCTATAATTTTTTTTCTGTCTAGTAGGTGAAGCTTTCTTGGTTTTTAATCTTGCGTACTTTTCAACATAAGTGTTGAATGAAAATATTTCATTAAAAAAATAAATTTTTAATAATTTTTTTGATAAAGCCTTTTTTGCTTTTTTAACATTTTTCTCTAACTCTTTCCAAGTATTGTATTCAGCCACACCACTACTAGTTGTTTGCCAAATTTTATACTCTGCTTGAAAATGTTTCTCAAATTGCACATAATAATGTCCAACTAAATGGTCACCCTTCTTTCCCGTAGATTCAGGTGTTTCACCATTTCCCCACTTTTGCCAAGCCAACATAGATTTACAAATATGCACGCCTCTATCGTTGATGATCTGCACTTTCTTGACGGTGTAACCAGCTGCTTTGAGGATTTCGGCCATCGCATAGCCCAATAGGTTGTTTCTAATATGCCCCAAGTGCAGGGGTTTGTTGGTATTGGGCGAGGAATATTCTACCACAACCGTTTGTCCATTGGCAGGCTGCTGCCCATAGTTATCAGCTTGCTCAATTACCTGCTGTACAAAGTTGGTCCAATAGCCATTGCCAATACTCAAATTACAAAAGCCTGCTCCTTCTGCTTGTGCTGCATCAAATGCCTTGCTCTGCTGTAGCAATTGGGGTGCCAATGCTGCCGCAATTTCATTGGGGCGCTTGCCCAATCGCTTGGCAAAAGGAAAGGTAACAACGGCATAGTCCCCCTCCAAGTGCTTAGGAATTTGCTTGATTTGCACCTGTGCTGCTGGAATGTCCTGTTGGTACAATTCCTTGATGGCAAGGCTTACTTCTTCTTTGATAATGGCTTCTATATTCATTTTTTATCGACTCTAAAGAGGCTCCATGCCTCTATCTATAATGCACAATTGGTTTTGGTTGGTCAGGCATTTAACTGTTGGAAGTCATGTATTTGTTCCCCCAATTTTAAGTTATTTACAACCAATGGGCAAAATTAGTATAATAGGCTTGATTACAAATAAATTTGGAGCTAAAAATGTATTTTTTTGTCGATAAGAATAAGCATGGAGGCTACTCCAAAAAAATAGCACTCACTTTCCTATTACAGAAAGCAAGTGCTTTGGTTTTATTTCTTCTAATAATTAGAAGGTGTTTTATTTCTTGAAAGGATTTTTGAATCCGCCAAATGGGTTGGTGTTTTTCTTATCCTCTCCTTTCTTATCATCGTTGGATTTAAAAACATCGCCCAATTTATTGGGATCTATCTTGGGCTTGTCGCCTCCTTTTAAGACATCCTGTATATTGGTATTTTTGAGGCTATCAATAGCCCCTTGAGGGTTGCTGGCAGCTTGTTGGGCCAATTTGCGAGCACGTTCTTCTGCCTCTGCTTTGAGGCGTTGTTTTTCGGCATCTATGTGTGCTTGTGCCTCTGCTTTGAGGCGGTCGGCTTCTGCTTTGGCCTTGGCTTCCATTTCATCTTTTACTTTTTGTGCCTCATCTTTGATGGTATTGGTTACTTGCTGCCCAAGATTGCCCCCTGCTCCTTCTGCTCCTAGCAAGTTTACCTTAAATTTGGGCTTAGTGACTGTACCCAAAATATCCACTTGCAAATTCACATATTCACTCTCTTTGAGATCTAACCCCAGTTTTTGTGCTTGTGGCGACAAAGCCGCCAAGCCTTTGTCTACTTGTCCATTAACCGCACTTCCTACAGGGCTTTGCGCCAACAATTCTCTAGGAACACGCAATTTCATATCATAATCCATGGTATTGTCTAGCCCATGTGAACCACCCAAAATAACATCCATGCCATTGACTTGATAACTGGCAGGATCCACCTTGAGGCGGCCGTCCTCTATCGTAAAGAAGTTGACGGTATTGCCCAAATCTAGTTGTTTGAGCGAATTCATGTTCAATTTTTCGCCCAATTGCTTGAGTCCCGCACTGTTGCGAACTTTGGTATCAAACGTTTCAAATACCCCCTTGGAGACAATAGAAGCCATATCTGGATACATGTTGTTCAACAAATCGCCTTCAATCTTAAATTCTGAATTAAAATTGCCGTATACAGATTTGAGAATGGGTACAAATTTTTCTGATAGGCCAACTTGACGCACAATTTCTTGAATATTCAAACGCTTGACATCATAACCAAAAGCAAACTTAGGTTCTTCTGGATTTTGTGTATTGTACAAACCATTCATTACAATTTCGCCACCAAAAGCATCCGCATGTAAGGCTACAATATCTACCATCTGGTCATAGATGTGTACTTCTGCCTGTACATTCTTGAGGTCATAATTATCATACAACAAACGCTTGAAAGTCGTAAAAAGGGTAAAATCTATATTGGCAGGCACTTGAATAGGCTCCAATTCACTCTCAATTTGCTCTACATCATCTGGAATAGGTTCATCACTTGGTTCTGGTTCGGGAGCCGAGCCATCCTCTGTCATAAACTGATTGAGGTTCATATAATTGGAATAGAGGGTTAGGCTTCCTTTGATTTTTTCTTCATTAAACAAATAACCAAAGACATTTTCCACCATTCCTCTAGCTCGAATATCTACTTTGCCAATCAACATTTCAAAGTTGCTGAGATTGGCCTTGGAAGGAGAAAAATCGCCATCAAACACTACATTTACAATATTGTAATTGTCATAACGAATGGCTTTCATATCGGCCTCTAAATCAAATTCAAAATCCTCGAACATGGGTGTACTAGCGGTGGTAGTATCGTCCATTCTAGTGGCAACATCTTGGTCGGCTCTTCGCTCGTTGACCTCCTCTTCTGCTGCTGCCTCTTCGGTATCTCCGCCTGCGTTTAGAATCTGATTGGCATCAAAATAATTGGAATTCAATTTCAATTTGCCTCGCATAATGCTATTTCTGGAGAAATAAGCCATCAGGTTATCCAACTTTCCTTGGCCCTTTAGATCACTGTTTCCAATGTTAAAATCAAAATCTGCCAAGTTGACTGATTTAGGATTGAACTGCATTTCCAAGTTATTCACCTTTACAGGAGGCAAATCGGTAGTGTTGTAGTTCATGCCTTTTACACTCAAGCTGCCTGCGGTTTTCACCTTATCATACTGTTTCTTATCCACATAAGAAAGGCGGGTATCTACGTCCAAGTTGGCTTTGATAATCCCCGTCAATTTAGACACGCCCTCCATAGGAAACGCTTGTTGCAATTGTTCGAGATCAATCGTTCCATTAACCGTAGTTTGAACATCAGGGTCGCTAATGGGTGTTTTTAAATTGAGAGTAGCATCAAAGGGGTTGTTGCCCAATTCTATGTGAAAGCGAGGGATTTGTACCGTCATTTCATCCAAATCAGAAGAAGGGCTATTGACCGCCAATTTGGTATTGATGTTCTTAATGGGCAAGGGTAAATCTGGATATTGTACCTCGGCATCATCTACGGCCAAATTAACTGCAAAAGCAGGTAAGCGTTTATCATTATAAATACCTTTGACAAAAGCATCCAATTGTACTTTTCCTTTGGTTTTGACATCGTCAAAATCGGCGGTATAAGCAGCCGGCACCAAGGACAAAATACTAGCAAAAGACGTTTTGGGAGCATTGAATTTCAAGTCAAGCTTCACATCTTTCTCTTTGGGTAGACGCACACTTCCATCGGCATTCAGCTCCAAGGCATTGATGCGAAAACTGTTGTCTTTGAGCGTATACACTTGATTGGCCAAATCCAAATTGGCATTAAAATCAACACCAATTTTGGCCTTTCTTAGATAACGTGCATTGCCGAGCTGAACGGTAAATTGCTCGATGCTCGTCTCTGTAGCCAAATCAACCAAGGATGCAGAGAAGTCACCACTTCCACTATGATCCAAATCATTGATTTCGACATACATTCCCCCCGGTTCATCATCATAAATGAGATTTAGATTGTTGATTTCCCAATGGTCAATAGCTAGGCTCAATTCGCCATCACTGCTGCTACTGGTAGTGGTGGTGGTATCTGTAGTGCTTTCTGTACTTGGTTTTGCAATATCATAATTGGCTTTACCATTTTTGAGTACCTTGACATAAAAATCGGCATCGTCTAGCATAATACCATTGATGGTATAATTGCCATTGATAATGTCCATGATGTTTACCGTAAAATAGAATTGACCAATATCAGCCAATTTTTTACCCTCAAATTCCTCTTTCCCTGTTATAGTCAGCTCCTCTATACTAAAACTAACATTTGGAAAATCATGAAAAATAGATAGTCCTGTTGCTTTTTCATCAAAATCCAACTCTGCATTAATTTGCTCGTTGGCAAATGCCTTTCCCATGAGCAATAAATCATCCTTAAAGAAGTAAGGAATTAGAATAGCTGCTGCTATTAGTAGTACCAGTAGACTACCGGGGATGATTAAAAGCTTTTTAAGTACTTTTCTTGGTTTGGCCATAGATTATTTTGTTTGATTAGTAGTAACTAAATGCAATGATACCTGTGTTAAGATATTAGCCTAAGTTAATATTTTATAGATATTTTTCAAGAATTCACTCTAAACAATATCTTGCTTTTGATAGTTGAGAATATGTATTGCCTGTATACAGCAATACAGCATGGTACTCAAAAAATGTCTAAGCAGCCCTCTTTATGTCTTTATTTCCTCAATCCGTTTTGCCCCAAAGTGATACAGTTTGGTATTATCCCAATTTCCTATCGCCTCCATTGGCTAACGATTATTATACTAAACTTAGCAAAAGTTTGGATTGGAAACAATATCCTATACGTCTATTTGGTAAAACTATGCTTCAACCACGCCTAATTGCTTGGTATGGGGATAAAAATATTCGTTATAAATATGCTCAAACTACCCTTATTGCTTCGGGTTGGACAATGGAATTAGCAGCCTTACAACAACAAATTGCAACCAAGACGGCCTGCACCTTCAATTCTGTGCTGGCCAATTGGTATCGAGATGGTCAAGACAGCATGGGGTGGCATAGTGACAATGAAAAAGAACTAGGTGCTGCTCCTTGTATTGCTTCTATAAGCTTGGGTGCTGCTCGCAAACTACATTTCAGAACTGTTCAAAAACCTCGCCAGCGCACTAGTATACTATTGGAACATGGGAGCTTGCTCCTTATGCAAGGCGATAGTCAACAACTTTGGCAACACCAAATTCCCAAGAGCAAACGCATACAAGATGGACGCATCAATCTCACTTTTCGGCAGATTATAACAGATTAAGCCCCACCCAACAAGCTACAAAAAAAAGGCCATTCCAAATTTCTTCGGAATGACCTTTTGTTTATTTATTGACAGCTTTTTCTTATCGAATCAGCATAAATTCACCTCTAATAAAGATAGGCTCGCCTCTATCTGGCACGTATTCAAATACGTAGATATAAGCATCTTGTGGCTGTGGCACCCCTTGGAATGTTCCATCCCACGAGTGGTTCACATTATCATTGTACACCACTTGTCCCCAACGGTTGTAGATAGTAAACTGTATAACCTTATCAGACTGTGTTAAGCCTGCAGGTTGGAAGAAGTCGTTCACACCATCACCATTTGGTGTAAATGCGGTAGGCATACCCAAATAAGATTCTACAATTACCCGTACTGAATCTCTAACGGTACAAACACCAGAAGTCGCATCAAAGTACAACCAAGTTTCACCCTCTCCTGCACCAGTAATCGTAGTAACAGGAATGGTTGCATCTGTAATATCTACTACAGTAGAATCTTCCTCTGTCCAACCGTATACAGGATTGGCAAAGTTGGTGCTTACGCCTGCATTGAGGTCTACTACATCGTTCAATTGGATGGTAGCTTCTCGTTGGCCTGGAACATTAACCCAAGCTTGAGCGGTGAGTGTAACATTTACAACGGTAAGGCTTTGTGTTGCTGTACAAGTTCCAGAAGTTGCCGTTACCGTATAAGAACCAGCAGTTAGGTTGCTAACATCTTGCGTAGTAGCACCATTAGACCACAAGTAGCTCACATTAGCAGGATTGCCTACTAATAATTCCAAGTTGGCATAAGAAGAAGAATCACCATTACAGTTAATATCATCTTTGTCAACAATGGCAATTTCTAAACTATCATTGCTCAAGGTAACTGGCCCTGCAATAGCGGTACAGCCTTGGTAGGTTACGGTCACCGTATAAGGATTATTTGGCATCAATCCAGTAATGGTAGGTGTTGTTTCTCCGTTGCTCCAAGCATAGGTAAATGGCCCAGGTGTACCACTAGCAGTAACGGTCATCTGCCCATTATTCAAGTTACAAGTAGGATTAACAATATCGGCCAAAGCAATATCTGCTATCAAAGTTGGCTGTACCAATGTAACACTAGAAATATCAGAACATCCAGTGGCTGGATCCGTTACGGTTACAAAGTAAGTACCTGCAATTAAGTTAACGGCCGGGTTGGTAGTTTGTCCACCTGTCCAAGCAAAATCCAATGGCCCTGTAGCACCAGAGGTCAACACAGTAGCATCACCATCACCCAATCCACAAGAAGGATCGTTGCTATTAAAGCCAACAATTGATAGGGCACTTGTATTAACTAGGTTTACAGTAGCTACATCGGTACATCCATTGCTCAAACCAGTAACCGTTACGGTGTAGGTTCCAATACCTAAACCAGTTACCAAAGCAGTTGTTTGACCACCAGCATTAGGTGTCCATTGGTAAGAATAACCAGCAGAGTCTCCCGTTGCTACAGCCGTAATCTGTCCATTAGAAACAGAACAACCGGGGTTGATGGTAGGCATTGCTGTGATAGAAACCGTTGGGCTTCCTGTAATGGTAACACTAGCCGTAGCTGTACAACCATTCAAGTCAGTGACAGTAACAGAAGTTGTACCTGAAGGCAAATCAGAAGCAGATGGCCCATTGGGTGTACCATTTGACCACTGATAGGTGTAGTTATTGGCATTTCCTACCATATTGAAGGTAGAGAATACAGTAGCCGTACCATCTCCTATACAACTATTGCTCGGAGTGCTATTGAGGGTAATACTCGGCACACCAGGGAATGGAGAATTAACAGTAACGTCCGTTACGTCGGTACAACCATTGGCATCGGTTACAGTCACCGTATATGTACCACGTGGTAAGTTGGTTGCTGTAGTAGTAGTTTGGCTACCAGCAGCAGCATCCCATAAATAACTGTAAGTAGAAGTACCACCAACAACAGCTACCGTACCTGTTCCGTCTGTATCTGCAAAACAAGTGGTTAAGGTAGTAGTATCTACTGATAATACTAAAGTATCAGGTTGTGTAACCACAACAGTATCTGAATTGGTAAAACAACCAAATGTATCTGTTAAGAAAGCATAGTATACACCTGCTGGCAATCCAGTAAAGACGACCGAATCGGCAGCACCTGTACCCGAAGCCACAGGAGCACCAATTTGAGTACCTGAAGTATCAAATAAGGTTCCTGTATAAACAGGGTGATCGCCCAATACACCACCACTAATGGCAATAGAGATAACACCATCATTAGCATTAAAACAGCTCAAGTTGCTAACAGTAGACGTGTTAGGCATTGGACAAGGGGTAGTACAACACTCTAAGAATGCAGCACCATTAAAAGGACAGAAACTGGCTGGGCCAACAGGACGCACAAATAACACGACACAGTCGCCATTGGTTAAGTTAGTTATTAACAAAGAAGAATCGGCTAAAGCGCGTGGAATCCAAGTAGTACCTGAATCTAAGCTGTACTCCCAGCTCAACGCTCCAGGTGAGCCACCCCACTCAAACAATACAGAAGTAGCTTGATTGGCAGGCGTTCCACAAGTCAATGTAGGAACAGGAACCGTAGAACGTACCACTACTTCTACAGAATCTCTTTGTACACATCCATCTTCTTCTACTTGGAATTGGAAAGTAGTAGTAGATTGAGGGAATGCTCTTGGATCAGATGCAGAAGCATCAGACAAGACAACATTGGGAGACCAAGTATAGTTAAATGGTCCAAATAGTACAGCACGGCTTGGCGTAAAACGATACGCATCATTGGTAGCTGTCCATTGTTGAGCATTTCTACCAGGTACTGCAAAACCTAAAGTTCCATCCACATTCTCAATACCTTGGGTATGAATACCAAAGTTATCAGGTTGTGTAGTGGTATGAATTTCAATAACATTAGTAGTTTCGTATAATAATGCTTGTACCGTAACAGGCAAGTTGTTGGGTGCGGGGTGGTGTGAAACCGTGTTGTAGTTCACTACCAAAATTCTGTTGGGCGCAGTTCCTACTGTAAAGTACTCTAGTGCATCCCCTGTCAGGTTCAAATCCTCCCATGCCAAAGCAATTAGGTTGTGAGGAGAGAAGGCACTAGGATCAGGAATAAAGTCGCCTGAACAACAACCATTGGGCGCATTCAAATCAAAACTAATGAATCCGTTGGTACTCATCACAAATTGTGTATAAGTATTACAGAAGAAGTCAAAAGAGAAACCAATAGGCAATGGGTTACTAATTCCATCATCCGCACTAAAGTTAAAGGTACTCACCTGTGTTCCTGTACCCGGAATGGGCGCATAAGTAATAGGTGTTACGATATAACTACTACATGCTGCTGGATCAAATGTCTTGATAGAATCGGTTAAGAAACCAAACAACTGTGTAGTATCACCAGGACAAATCGTATCGTTCAAGGCACTTACATCAGGAATACCAGGTCTCCATTTCAAGGTCACACTATCTGCTCCTGTACACAATCCAAAGTCATAGCTTACAATATAAGTTACAGAATCATTCTGACCACCACTTACTACTGTAAATGGATCACTTGTATTGGTATTGGATAAGTTACCAGCAGAGGCTACTGGGTTGGCTGTCCATGTATAAGTACCATTAGACAAATCTACCCCCGGGCCACTAACACCAGTAGCAAAAGAAACGGTATCCGTCTGATTGTTTGGACAAAGTGACGTTTGAGAGGCTACGGTCTGAACATTTAATGGTAAGGTTCTGAAGTATATAGTTAAAGTATCATTTGTAAAACATTGTGCACCTGTTGCAGGATCAGGAACAGTAGCAAAACTCACATTTAACACAACAGAATCACCATCTATAGTTCCTGGAGGCACAGTAACCATTGGATTTTTTAATGTAGAGTCATTAAATGTGACAGGAATGCCAGAACGCTGCGACCATGCAAAGACACCTGATGTGCTACCTCCTACAGAAGAAAAGCTATTGGCTTGAACAGGCAGATTATAGCCTATCCCTGGACAAAGTACAGTATCTTGTATATCCACTTCTACTCCAGGAATTATAATACTATAACCTAAGATTTGGTCACCTGGAATAGGGCAATTCCCATCTGTTATACCAATCGTAAATTGACTAACACCTAAGTTGGCACTGACCGCATTAATTTGTACAAATAATTGTACACTATCATGTCTATATGGAGGATTGGTATTCGGTATTATGGTTACATTGTTAGCACCAAATACTTGGTTTAAGTTAGTATTAGCTGGATTTATCCGTATAGTATCACCATCTGCATTGTATAAAATCAAATTAAAGATTAAAGTTTCCCCCTCACAAACAAGAAAACCACCTGATGTAGTATCAAATGTTCCCCCTGCATTTACAGCAGGACTAGTACTAGTAATAGGTGCACTACAACTTGGTGTATTTAGAATAACCATTTGAATGTCTCTTTGTACATATCCTATGGTATCACCATTTAAAATATTATATACAGTAACAGCTACTACAGGTTGTTGTGTAGTTCCTGCCAAGGGGCAGAAGTTCATTTGTCCTGTAAATTGATTAAATCCAAACGTCGTTCCCGGTTGCAATTGCATAGGATTGGTAGGTGTAAAACCTGCCGAGTTTGGAATACAGGAGTTGGGGTTGTTGAGTACACAAGTCATTGCATAAATCAGCGAATCATTCTCTATATCAAATGCCCCGTGGTTGTAATTATAACATTGTCCTGCACAAAAATAAGGTACAGGGTTAGAATTAAATACAGGTGAACTGTTGCAAATCGTACTGTTAATTCCAGCTTCTACATACATGTTTTGGCTAGAAGGGTTAATAATGTTGGTAATGGCGGGGTTACGACAACAGCTGCTCCAACTGATTACCCAGTCTGTACAAGAAGCGGGCAATTGAATGGTGTCGCGAAAAATACTTACTTCAATACCGGGTAAGTTGCCACCATTACAGGCAGATTGAGGAAGTGCAGCATTACACAATTGTGATACTTCATAAGTTGTATCAAAAGGCAGCTGGAATTCAATGTCATCTGAAACAGGATTAAATACATCATGAGGAAGTCCTAAATTACAACTATCGGAGTATGCATTAATTGTTTGAGCGAATGTTCCAATAGAAATACCCTGACAGTCTCTATACAATGTCAAGGTCACAACATACCGGTTGTTTCCTACGCATTGATAAGTAAGGTCAGCACCCGCTAAGTGGGAGGCTTGCGCCTCTTGACCACCCATTAGAAAAACTCCAAAGGCTAGTAAGAGGACTCGCAAATAACGCCTACAATAGAGCGTTATACTTGGAGGAAAATTTTTGCTATCCAAAACTATATGATTTAGTAGTTAAAAAATAATACATGTATACAATTTAAATTCTTACTAAAAACAAGCCTAATATCTTATTAATCAGATTATTACTATTTTAAACTAGCAACTTATCTAACTAAATATTGTGAGGGTATTGATACCACAACTATGGTTTCTAGCAAGAGGGATTCATTCTAATAATAAACTAAAAGCGAGTTCCTTACAACCATCTTTTTGGTTACACCAAAAGAACAATTCTTCCGTCTTTTGCTTCGTTAGCAACTACTTAGAATCTGCTCAAGTTACATTTTTATCACCAAGAATTGAAATAACAGGTTGGTTTTAATAGTTAAACCTTAACATTTTGTAAAGAAATCGACAAGATTTAGTTTTTCCCTTATCATTTGTAAGTAAGAATCACCAAGTTGTTTTGTCTCGTTTTTAGTGTCTTTTGATAAAATTTAGTGGCTTAAATCTATATAAAACGTTAAAAATTGGACATCTGCTGCCTTGCATCAAGTACCACTCTTTGGTTATTTTTAGAAGGAATAACCACTATTACAATACAAAAAAAAAGAGCCTAAGTAATGGCGTGTATACTTAGGCTCTGATTGTTTACGACTGGCTATACCCTACGTTTGAAGTAGGCCAAACTAAAACAGCTCAATAATTACTCTACTGTTTCATATTGCTCCATTGGAGGACAAGAACAAATCAAGTTCTTATCACCATAGGCATTATTGACGCGGCTAATTTGTGGCCAGAATTTATTGTGCTGTACATAAGGCAATGGAAAAGCGGCTTTCTCTCTGCTGTAGGGGCGGTTCCAATCAGAAGAAATCACTTGAGCTTGCGTGTGAGGTGCATGAATCAACACATTGCTATTGGGATCAGCAACCCCTGTAGCAATTTCGTCAATTTCTTTGCGAATTTGCAACATAGCATCAATAAAACGATCCAATTCGCCTTTGTCTTCTGATTCTGTAGGCTCAATCATAATGGTGCCTGCTACTGGAAAGGACAATGTTGGAGCATGAAAACCATAATCCATAAGACGCTTGGCAACATCTTCGGCACTTACCCCCAAAGACTTGAACAAACGCAAATCCAAAATCAATTCGTGTGCTGCACGACCTTGCTCGCCTACATACAATACTTCATAAGCATCTCTTAGACGTTCTTTGATGTAATTGGCATTGAGAATAGCATATTCTGTAGCAGCCTTGCAACCTTCTTTGCCCAACAAACGAATGTAGCCATAAGAAATCAACAAAATACTAGCCGATCCCCAAGGAGCTGCCGAAACAGCATGAACCCCTTGCTCGCCGCCTACTGCTCTAAAATCGTGCTTGGGCAAGAAAGGTGCGAGGCTATTGTTGACACAAATTGGCCCCATACCTGGGCCTCCACCACCATGCGGAATGGCAAAGGTTTTGTGCAAGTTGAGGTGACATACATCTGCCCCAATGGCACCGGGAGATGTCAAACCTACTTGAGCATTCATATTGGCACCATCCATGTATACTTTACCACCATTTTCATGAATAATGGCACAAATCTCTTGGATACTTGCCTCAAAAACACCATGAGTAGAAGGATAAGTCACCATCAAAGCCGCTAAGTTATCTTTATATTGTTCTGCTTTTGTACGCAAATCCTCAATATCTAGGTTGCCCTGCTCATCACATTTGGTAACCACTACTTGCATTCCAGCCAACACTGCAGAAGCAGGATTGGTGCCGTGTGCTGATGAAGGAATCAAGGCAATATTTCGGTGATGATCGCCTCTGGATTGGTGATACGCTCTAATCGTTAGCAAGCCTGTATACTCTCCTTGAGCACCTGAATTGGACATCAAAGAACAAGCATCAAAACCTGTAACTTCGCACAGATATTGCTCCAATTCTTTGATAATTTCGGCATAACCCTCTGTTTGTGTGGCTGGTGCAAAAGGGTGTATGTCCGAAAATTCGGGCCAAGAAACAGGGAACATCTCTGTTGCAGCATTCAGTTTCATAGTACAAGAACCTAATGCAATCATAGAATGTACCAAGGATAAATCTTTATTTTCCAAACGCTTGATATAGCGCATCAATTGGCTCTCTGAGTGATAACTATTAAAAGTAAGATGCGTCAAGTAGGGCGTTTCACGTTGCAATACAGTGGGAATTTGCAGCTCCAAGTCCTTGTATTGAGCTACCAATTCTGCTTCTGTCAATGCTTGAGCACCACGTACCCCAGCAAACAAAGCTACCAATGCTGCTACAGCAGCAATATCCGTTACCTCTGATAAGGCAATCTGCACTTGATTGGTAGTAGGATAATAAAAATTGAGTTCTTGCTCCTGTGCAGCAGCCTTGATTTGTGCCTGTTCTGCAGGGCTTACAGTTATATTGAGCGTATCAAAATAATGTGTATTATTTTGTTGATACCCCAATGCTTGCAATGCTCGATCGAGTATTTGTGTGAGCGTATGCAAACGCCCTGCAATAGCCTTGATGCCTTTGGGGCCATGATAAACAGCATACATACTAGCCATAACAGCCAACAAGGCTTGAGCTGTACATATATTAGAAGTAGCTTTGTCTCTGCGAATATGCTGTTCACGTGTTTGCAAAGCCATACGCAAGGCACGATTGCCCTCTGTATCTATAGAAACCCCAATAATACGCCCTGGAATTTGACGTTTGAAGGCTTCCTTGGTCGCAAAATAAGCCGCATGGGGGCCACCAAAGCCCATAGGAACCCCAAAACGTTGGGTATTGCCCACCACAGCATCAGCCCCCCACTCACCGGGAGGGGTGAGCAAAGCCAAACTCATTAGGTCGGCTGCAACAATGCTGTATACGTTTTGTGCTTGAGCTTTTTCTACAACAGCACGATAATCTTCTACAGCACCCTCTACATTCGGGTATTGCAATACCACGGCAAATGTTTTGTCTGTCAAATCAAACGTATTGGTCAAAACCACCTCAATACCCAAAGGCTCGGCTCTGGCTCTCAATACGGCCAATGTCTGTGGATAGATTTTATCAGAAACCAAAATTTCGTTGGCAATATTTCCCTTAGCACGTTTGTTCTTAACATTATAAAACATGTACATGGCCTCTGCTGTTGCTGTTGCTTCATCCAACAAAGAAGCATTGGCAATAGGCAAACCTGTCAGGTCACTCACCATTGTTTGATAATTCAACAAAGCTTCTAAACGCCCTTGGGCAATTTCCGCTTGATAAGGCGTATAGGGAGTATACCAACCCGGATTTTGGAACACATTCCGCAAAATAGCAGCGGGGGTAATGGTAGGATAATACCCCAAACCAATGTACGAGGTAAAAATAGCATTCTTAGCAGCTACTTTTTTTAGATCTCTTAAATAATCAAATTCGGATTGTGCCTCTGGCAAGTCCAATTCTTTTTGGTGGCGAATATTGGCCGGGACGGTTTGGTCGATTAACGTAGCCATAGAATCCACTCCAATAGTGTCAAGCATTGCTGCCAATTCTTCTTTGGTAGGGCCTATATGGCGATTTACAAAACGATCAGGATGCTGAATATCAAACATTTTTAATGCGCTTTTATCAGTCATAAATTAATTGTTGTCTTTCCTTCTTTCCTCTCTCTCTTATGCTCTTTTGAAAGTCCCACAAGGTAAGACTTTTACCATCAATAACTACAACTTCTACTCAAATTGTTCATTGGCGAATTGGGTAGTAGGGCTAAGAATAAAAAATGCTGCTTTTTTGACTTGTGCTAGACAGTATGCCCTGTTGGAGTTATCCAAACCTTCTTATTAAACCCAGCAAATAATTGGATATTGAATCTATGCAAAATGCTTTTGTAGAATAGTTGTTATCTTTGAATCATTCCTCAAACCCTTATCAACAAACAAACATGATGCACTGGAAAAAAATACTCTTATTCTTCCTTTTTGGCCTATTGAGTTCCTGCCATGTAGGACGTTTTTTTATTTTTAATTTTGCCGATAGCAATGACCACAAAAAATTTCCTAAGATAGCTGTCCAAAACCAAACAGACAGTCTTCCCTTTCAATTTGCTTACGCTAAAAATGCAAAAACACGTCCGCTTACGTTAACCATCAATGGCAAAGAGTACAGCAAAGAGCAATGGATGAAAAAAACGGGAACGATTGGTTTTATTATCATACAAAATGATAGCATTGTACTAGAAACATACAATCATCCCAAAGAGGACGAGGTAATCGTCCCCTCTTTTTCTGTTGCCAAATCGTACACCTCTGCCCTATTGGGAATTGCCATTGCCGAGGGCCATATCAAAAGTGTGCAGCAAAGTATACGTGATTTTTTACCAGAACTGCCCGAAGATCCTTTTCAGCCCATCACCCTAGAACACTTACTCAATATGCGTTCGGGTTTAAAATTTAACGAAAGTTATGTCAATCCTTTTGGGCATGTGGCCAAATTCTATTACGGCACCCACTTAAAACAATTTACACGTCAACTAAAAGCAGCACATCCACCCGGCAAAAAATACCAATACAGCAGTGGTGATACTTTTTTGTTGGGTTGGGCCATAGAAGCCGCTACAAAACAAAAATTACCGATTTATTTGCAAGAAAAAATATGGAAGCCCTTGGGCATGGAAGCAGCAGCTTCTTGGAGTGTAGATGGCAAAAAACATCAAATGGCCAAGGCTTTTTGTTGTATCAATGCCCGTATGCGTGATTTTGCTAAATTTGGGAGACTTTATCTAAATTATGGCCAATGGAATGGAACATCTATTGTTCCCAAGTCATGGGTAGAAACCTCTACTGATTTTGCTGGGGTTAATGGTGGTGGGTACAAATACCAGTGGTGGCGCAGAAGAAGTGATTTTAAGGATGATTTTTTTGCCGAAGGTATTCTAGGACAGTTTATTTATATTAATAGAGATAAAAATGTAGTTATGGTGCGTTTGGGACGTAGATATGGACAAATGGACTGGCCAAAACTGTTTCAATTATTGGCCGAAAAAATGTAAAACCGTCATATTTGTACCTTGAGTTTGTATTAGAATAACTGTACAAGATAGCCCCCAAGTCAGGGCTGTTAAGTTCTAAATTTAGATTATGTTTAACGCTAAGTTTGTTAATCCCGAAGGGATGAAATGATTATAGCTTTGTTTACAAAGCGTATTTTTGAATCCCGAAGGGCAGGGCTGTTAAG